>JAQURI010000087.1 GCA_028715665.1 Candidatus Ratteibacteria bacterium | reverse complement strand
ATGAATGATTACGCAGATTATTAAAGAGATTACACGGATGGATAAAAAAATTATTATTATCTTTAATCGGTGTAATCTGAAGTTATAAAATCGGTGTAATCAGTGAAAACATGGAAGATAAAAATTTGATTGCCGGGATTGATTTGGGCAGCAGTAAAATCGCCGTGGCTATCGGCGATTGTAAAAACGGGGAAATCAATCTTAAAAGTTATGAGACCGGCGAATCCGTCGGCATTAGGGGAGGCGTTGTAGTCGATTTGAAAGCCGCCAGCGAATGCATAGGCAGGGTTATCCAGAGGGCGGAGAAAAAAGCAAAAACAGAAATTATCTCGGTGTTTGTAGGCATTTCGGGGCAACATATTCATTCGAACAATAACGAAGGCAAGATATCTCTGTCAACCGACCAGGAAGAGATAGGAGTTCAACATTTAAAGGAAGTTATTTCCAAGGCCAAAACGACTCCTTCTTCATTGGGTTTGGAAGTGATGCATGTCCTTCCGTCGGAGTTTATATTGGACAACGTGGAAGGAGTCAAAAATCCTATCGGACTTTTCGGAAAAGAGTTGAAAGTCAAGTTAACATCCGTGATGGGACTTACAACGGCAATTCAAAACGCAATAAGGTGTATAAATTTGATAGGCTTGGATGTGGAACAAGTTGTCGTAAATATAATCGCTACCGGAGAGGCAATTCTTTTTCCGGAGGAAAAAGAATTGGGAGTAGGGTTGATAGATTTGGGTTCGCATTTAACGGACATTGCGATTTATAAAGGCGAATATCCCGCTTATTTGTCTTCGCTTCCTTATGGAGGGGAAAATCTGTCTAGAGAGATAGCCACCAGGCTCCATATTTCGTTAAAAGAAGCCGAAGATATAAAGAAAAGCCACGGCGTATCGTTGAGGTATCTATTAGGCAGTAATGAAGAGATAAATTTGGGTAAGATGCCGCCCAAAAAAATCAGCCGCTTGGAATTGGCCGAAATTATAGAAGAGAAAAGCGAAATGTTGGTTTCACATATATTAGAAAGAATAGAAAATTTTCTCCCTTTTTTAGGTTCCGGGCTTGTGCTGACGGGGGGGACCTCGAATCTTGTGGGATTAAAGGAAGTCATAGAGCAGAAAACGAATTTACCGGTAAGGATAGGAGGGATAAGAGCCGATTTACTTTCTGAAGCAACACGCTATCTTGAATTAAATGGGTATGCGGCCTCGTTGGGCCTTATTGTTTACGGAAAACGCGTTAGGGATAAGGAAAAAAATTTCCCCTGGGAACAGGAGAATATTTATGATAAAACAATAGGTAGGGTTGTCAATTGGGTAAAAAATTTCTTTTAATCGAAACTAATTTTTGATTTTTTAAAATAACGGGAGACAGGTTTAAAGATAAGAATTCTCTCTACTTTCTGCTTGTTACTCTCTACTGATAGATAGATATGTTTAAGATAGACAATAAAATAAACGGTAAATCCGCTTTAAATATAAAAGTTTTCGGCGTTGGCGGAGCCGGGGGAAATATTGTGAATTTAGCGGTAAAAGATTCTTTCCCCGGCATAGAATTTATTAGTGTCAATACGGATTCTCAGGCGCTGAAAGCTTCGTTGGCCCCGATAAAAATAGAATTAGGCACATATACCACTAAGGGCGAGGGAACGGGCGGTAATTTGGACGCAGCGAGAAGAGCTTGTGAAGAACAAAGAGAAGAAATCGTGCAAATGTTGAAAGGTACTCATCTTGTGTTTATTGTGGCTGGGATGGGCGGAGGCACAGGAACAGGCGCCTCTCCCGTTATCTCTGAAATTGCGCATGGGCTGGGTATAATGACTATTGCCATTGTGGCACTTCCTTTTTCTTTTGAAGGAAAAAGAAAAAAGATGAAAGCGTTAAGAGGCAAAGAAGATTTAAAAAGAACTGCCGACGCTTTAATAGCAATAGAGAACGACAAACTGTTTACAGGTTTTACGGGGACTTTGTCTTTGACAGAAAGTTTCGAAAAAGCAAACCGTGTGTTTGCGGAACTTATAGAAAGCCTTTCCTCTCATTTAATAAATCCCGGGATTGTAAATATGGATATGGCGGCATTTAGGAAAGTCATAGAAGGCGGCAGGGAAGTTATTTTGGCTATTGGCGAAGGAGAGGGAGCAAACAGGGTCTTGTCTGCCGTGGATTCCGCCGTCAATTCGCCTTGGGTTGAAAAAAACAGTTTCAAAAAACTTAAAAGAGTTTTAATAAGTGTTATGGGCGGAGAAGATTTGAACTTTAGAGAAGCGAGCCAGGTCGTAGAAATGATTAATCACAGGGTTAATAGCGAAGCATATATCACTTTTGGAGCTTTTTCTCTACCAAAATACAACAACAAACTCAAGGTGATTGTTGTCGGCGATACGACTATGGTTGAATCGATACAGGATTTCAAAGAACCATCCATGGTTTCACCAACTAAGAAAAGCGAAGGAGGTCCTTTCTTATGGAAAGAATGAACAATGAAGACATAAAAAAAGCGGACGCAGAAGTTTGGGATTGGATTAACAAGGAACAAATACGGGAACAGGAAACTATAAATTTGATAGCGTCGGAAAATTTCGCTTCGTTGCCCGTGCTTGCGGCGCAAGGTTCCGTTCTGACAAATAAATACGCCGAAGGATATTCCTTTGCCAGATATTACGGCGGTTGCCAGTTTATCGATAGAATAGAAAAAATAGCGATTGAAAGGACTAAGGAATTGTTTAATTGCGAACATGCCAATGTCCAGCCGCATTCCGGCTCGCAGGCAAATATGTCCGTTTATTTTGCGTATCTTAAAGTAGGGGATACGATTTTGGGAATGGATTTACGTGCCGGCGGACATCTTACTCATGGAAGCCCCGTAAGTTTTTCGGGTAAATTCTACAAGGCATATTCTTACGGCGTCGACCCGAAAAACGAGATGATAGATTTTAACATCGTTGAGGATTTGGCAAAAAAATATAGGCCCAAATTAATCGTATGCGGTTATTCCGCTTATTCCAGACAAGTGGACTTTAAAGCTTTTTCCGAAATAGCTTCCAAAGTCGGAGCTTATCTTTTGGCTGATATCGCTCATATAGCCGGTTTTGTCGCGGCGGGGCTTCATCCCTCTCCTCATCCTTTCACCGATTTTACGACAACAACGACACACAAAACATTACGTGGACCTCGCGGCGGAATAGTAATGTGCAGGAAAAAATTCGCAAAGAAAATAGATTCAACAGTATTTCCCGGAATTCAGGGCGGTCCGCTTATGCATGTAATTGCCGCAAAAGCAATTGCGCTTAAATTGGCTTCCACAAACGAATTCAAAGACTACCAAAAAAAGGTCCTTTCAAACGCGAAGCTAATGGCTTCTCTGCTGGAGAAGTTAGGTTATAGAATCGTTTCCAGAGGAACGGATACTCATATCGTTCTGGTGGACTTGCAGCCGCAAGGTATAAACGGGAAAGAAGCGGAAGAAATATTGAAAAAAGTCAATATATGCGTTAATAAAAATACGATTCCTTTTGACCCTCTTCCTGCAAATTTGACTTCGGGCATTCGTCTGGGAACTCCTTCGGTAACGACCCAGGGCATGGGCGAAAAAGAAATCGGGCTTATCGTTTCATTCATTCACAGCGCATTGACAAACCGAAGTGATGACAAGAAACTCGCGTCAATTCGTGAAGAAGTAAAAAATCTTTGCAGACAATTTCCGCCGTATTAATTAAAGAATTCATATGAAAAAATATGTCAGTTTGATGCTGTTCTCTATTGCTGTTTTGATGTACTCGATTTCTTGGGCTCAACAACAAAAAGTCCTTCCGTCAATCGATATTGCAACTTCAGCAAAGGAATTTGTGGAACTGTTGGCAAAAGAAGATTTCCAAAACGCAGTGAAAAAATTCAATGTCACGATGAAAACTGCGCTCCCGCCTGATAAGTTGGGAGAATTATGGAAATCGATTATTGGGCAAGTCGGGCCTTTTAAGAAACAAATTAGTACGAGAGTCGAAAATGCAGGACAATATGATATTGTGTTTGTGACAGTTGAATTCGAGAAATCTCCTCTTGATATTAAGATCAGTTTCAATAATTCAAAAGAAATTGCGGGTTTGTTTTTTGTTCCAAACCAGTCCCGGATTGAATATAAATCACCTACATATATAAAATTAAACTCTTTTAAAGAAGAAGAGTTAATTATTGGCAGCGGTGAGTGGGCTTTGCATGGAACGTTAACCATTCCAAATGGCAAAGGTCCGTTTCCGGCAGTTATTCTTGTCCACGGTTCTGGTCCGCAAGACCGAGATGAAAGTATTTATTCCAACAAACCGTTTCGCGATATAGCATGGGGCTTAGCATCGCAGGGGATTGCTGTTCTACGCTATGAGAAACGAACAAAGGAACATGGCCAGAAATTTGCATCTATTATGAACACTATTACCGTTAAAGAAGAAACAATAGATGATGCTCTATCCGCTGTATCTATATTACGTAATAGAGAAGATATAAATCCATATAAAATTTTTGTGTTAGGACACAGTTTGGGAGGGATGCTCATTCCGAGAATAGGATTACCTGACACGGATATTGCTGGATTTATTGTTATGGCTGGCACAACCAGGCCGTTAGAGGATGTAATCCTTGACCAATTCTCTTATATATTCTCTCTCGATGGTTCAATTTCTGAAGACGAGAAATCTCAAATTGAAAAAGTAAAACAACAGGTTTCCAAAGTAAAAAACATGAAGTTATCGGATACTTTATCGGGAGAATTAGTCCTTGGTATGCCGGCTCGATATTGGCTGGATCTGCAGGGATATAATCCCGCCGAGACAGCAAAACAGCTTAAAAAACCGATGTTGATTTTACAGGGTGAAAGAGATTATCAGGTTACAATGGAGAATTTCCGAATCTGGCAGAATTCTTTATCGTCAAGAAAAAACGTAGAGTTCAAGTCTTATCCTAAACTTAATCATCTGTTTATTGAAGGTGAAGGGAAAAGTACTCCTGATGAATATCTGACAGCCGGACATGTAGCAGAGGTTGTGATTAATGATATTGCTGACTGGATAAAGAAAACTAATGTTTAAATTCGAATTGATTCATACGGATAAAAAAACGGGAGCGAGGGCAGGCATTTTACATACATCAAGAGGCAAGGTAGAAACTCCCGCGTTTATGCCTGTCGGCACTCAGGGAACAGTCAAGACAATTATTCCCGAAGAATTAAAGGACATCGGTTGCCAGATGATTCTTTCCAATGCTTATCATTTGGCTCTCCGCCCCGGCGCAGAACTCATAGCAAAAGCAGGCGGACTTCATAAATTCATGCATTGGGACATGCCAATTCTTACCGATAGCGGCGGCTATCAAGTGTTTTCTTTGGCAAATTTGAGAAAGGTGGAGGAGAAGGGAGTTCAATTCCGTTCGCATATCGACGGCCAGTTACATTTTTTCACTCCGGAAAGCGTGGTACAGATTCAGGAAGAATTTTTGGGTTCGGATATAATGATGCCGCTCGATGAGTGTGTCGATTACCCTTGTTCAAAATCGATTGCTTTGTCTGCTGTGGAAAGAACGTATAGGTGGCTTGAGCGTTCAATCAAAACAAAAAAAGCTAAGAAATCCGCGCTTTTTGCGATAATCCAGGGCAGTGTTTATAAGGACTTGAGAAAACAATGCATTGATTTAATGAGCAAACTGGATGTTGAGGGATATGCGTTGGGGGGAATATCGGTCGGCGAGGATAAATCGGACACTTATGAAATAGTCAAGTATTGCTGTGAACATTTGCCGAAAGATAAAACAAGATATTTGATGGGCGTGGGACGGCCTCAGGATTTGCTCGAATCAGTCCAGTACGGCATAGATATTTTCGATTGTTCGCTTCCCACAAGAGAAGGAAGGACCGGAAAATCTTTCACCTCAAAAGGAGAAATAACCCTTCGCAACTTTAAATTCAAGGAAGATTTTACTCCAATAGATAAAGAATGCAGTTGTTATGTTTGCAAGAATTATACCCGTTCATATATCAGGCACCTTTTCAATACTTCCGAAAGTCTTGCGCCGCGGCTGAACTCATTGCATAATTTATATTTTTATTTTTCTTTAATGAAAAAGATGCGGCAGGCGATACTTAAAGACAGTTTTCTTGATTTCAAGAAAGAGTTTATGAGAAAATACACAACGCAGTAAAAGAAAATTCAAAAATCAAAATGTAAAATGCAAAATGACAAATCAAAGTTTAAAATGTTTTAAATTCAGAATTTTGATATTTGATATGTATATTTGATTTTTTATTTTTGATATTTAATTTTTACCAAAGGGGGATTTTAAAAATGGAAAATCTATACGCAATGGCTTCGGGAACAGCATCAGGCGAAGGCGGGCTCGGTGGTTTTAGCGCTTTTCTTCCTTTTATTATTATCTTAGGCATATTTTATTTTCTGATCGTTATGCCTCAGCATAAAAAAGACCAGGAACACAAAAAAATGCTGGAATCGCTTAAAAGGGGGGATAAGATTATAACCAACGGCGGCATTTACGGAAGGATAGTCGACATAAAAGAAAATAAATTTGTCATTGAAATCGCAAAAGGCGTGGAAATAGAAATTTTAAAAGGCGCTGTCGGAAATAAAGCGAAAGAATAGTTATAAAAGTTAACAATGGTTAAAAAAGGTTATCAAAGGTTAATAAAGGTTACAAAA
>JAQURI010000086.1 GCA_028715665.1 Candidatus Ratteibacteria bacterium | reverse complement strand
GTAACCATACGAAGCCGGGCTTTTAAATTGGACTGCGATGTCCTGTTTCCCGCAGGCAATATGGATAAAAATGCATCATAGATGCTTGATAGGTCTATATACTCTATGGGAATTTTTAAGAAATTCTCGACAATTTTTGCGTCTTCCAAAATTTCGGATTGCGAGTGGCAAGGCATTACAAGCCCTAATACGCTTTTTTCCCCTAATGCTTTCTTGCATAGAAAAGCGGTAATTGTAGAATCAAGTCCGCCGGAAATACCTATAACTGCCCCGTCTTTTTTTGCTTCCTCTACTTTTTCTTTTATCCAGTTAGTTATATTATCTATTAGGTTTTGCATAAAAGCACTTAGGTTAACAAGAGGTTAATATTGGTTAATAAAAGGTTAACATAGGTTGCTTTTTTATATTTTTTGCAACCATTATTAACCGGTGTTAACTATATTTTTGTTAACCGTTATTAACTGTTTTTATAATATCGAATAGTATCTGTCCAGTTCGTAAGAAGTGACTTGAGCTCTGTAATTGTTCCACTCTATTTTTTTGTTTTCCAGAAACTTATTGAAAACATGGTCTCCGAGAGTTTCTTTTATGAGTTTGCTTTTGCTTGTAAGAAGAATGGCTTCGTATAAATCTCCCGGCAGAGTGTCTATGCCCAATTTCTTTCTTTCTTCTTCGTCTATTTCATATACATTTCTTTCTATCGGGGCTTTGAGTTTATATTCTTTCTTTATTCCTTCGATACCTGTTGCCAGCATTACCGCAAATGCAAGATACGGGTTGCAGGCGGGGTCAGGCGCGCGGTACTCTACTCTTGTAGCTTTTTCTTTGCCGGGTTTATACATCGGTATTCTGATCAAATCGGAACGGTTTTTCTGCGCCCATGATATATAAATCGGCGCTTCATATCCGGGAACGAGTCTCTTATAAGAATTTACCCACTGATTAGTTATGGAAGTTATTTCCTGCGCGTGATGCATTAGTCCTGCGATAAAATGTCTCGCTATTTTCGAAAGATGCAATTTGTCGTTTTTGTCAAAGAACGCGTTTTTATCTCCTTTAAATAGAGACATATTAGTATGCATCCCGCTACCGTTTTCTCCGAAAACAGGTTTAGGCATAAAGGTTGCGTAGACCCCATTTTGCAGCGCTATTTCTTTTACCACAAGACGATAAGTCATGGCCGTATCAGCCATTCTTAACGCTTCGCAATATCTTAAGTCTATTTCGTGCTGCGAAGGGGCTACTTCATGATGGGAATATTCCACCGGTATTCCCATTGCTTCCAGCGCTATTACGGTTTTTTTCCTTAAATCACTTGCTATATCCATGGGGGTGAGGTCGAAATATCCGCCGAAATCGATCGGCTCGGCTCTTGTTCCGGAATTTTTGAAATAGAAAAATTCAAGTTCAGGCCCGACGTAAAAGTCGTATCCCATATCCTTTACTTTTTTCAGCATTCTTTTTAGGACAAAACGAGGGTCGCCGTCGTAAGGGGAACCGTTTGGGTTTTTGATGTCGCAGAACATTCTTCCGACTTTTGTGTCCCCGGTAGGTCCCCAGGGAAGAATCGTAAAAGTATCGGGGTCGGGCAATGCGACCATATCGCTTTCGTCTATTCTTGCAAAACCCTCTACCGAGGAACCGTCAAAACCCTTACCTTCATATAAAGCTTCTTCCAGCTCGTCTAAAGTAATTGCAAAACTTTTTAAAAATCCCAGTATGTCCGTAAACCATAATCTTATAAATCTTATCTTTTCTTTTTTTGCCAATTTTAAAATTTCCTGTCTTTTGTCCATTTTTCCTCCTGTGGTAATTACATTATATACAATTATATAAATTTTTGAACCCTGAAAATATTTTATTGAAAGATCCCGTCTATTTTCACATTACAATGCGGACATTTATTGTTTTTAACAGTATTTTTAATTATCGAAAATCCCTGTCTTTCAATCAGTAAATTTTTGCAATTATAGCAATAGGTATTTTCGCCTTCATCCGTGGGGAGATTGCCGGTATATACATACTTTAACCCTTTATCTATACCTATATTTCTTGCTTTGTTCAAAAGCGATACCGGCGTGGGAGGAATCTCCGTCATAAGATAGTTTGGCCAAAAAGCGGATATGTGCCAAGGGGTTTCTTCGCCGAGCCCTTTTATGAAGCCGGCTATATCTGCAATTTCTTCGAAAGAGTCGTTTGCTTTCGGTATAAGCAGAGTCGTAATTTCGACCCAAATACCCAGCTTTTTCATAAGTTTTATGCTGTTTTTTACCGGTTCCAATTTCCCGCCGCAGATTTTTCTATAAGTTTCTTCCCGAAAAGATTTTAAGTCAACATTACAAGCATCTAAAAGATGGGCTATTTTTTGCAAAGGTTCACTGTTTATATAGCCGTTTGTTACAAAAATATTCTTGAGCCCTTTTGACTTGGCAAGAGCGGCGCAATCATAGGCAAATTCATAAAAAATGGTCGGTTCAGTATAAGTGTAAGCGATAGATTTACAGCCGCTTTCAATCGCATTTTTCACGATTTCTTCCGGTGTTGTGTCATTTCCTTGGATGGGGAATTTTTTACCCGATTGCGATATTTGCCAGTTTTGGCAGTTGCGGCAGGAAAGGTTGCAGCCCGCAGTGCCGATTGAATATGACAGGGAGCCGGGCAATATGTGATAAATCGGTTTTTTCTCAACAGGGTCTATGTGTTCTGCGATAACCTTTCCGTATACGAGCGAATAAAGTTTTCCCTCTATATTTTCTCTTACGCCGCATAGTCCTCTTTTGCCTGGCTTGATTTTGCAGTTATGCGGGCATAAAAAACATTCTACGTTGTTATTTGTTATTTGGTTATAAAACCAAGCCTCTTTCATGCTTACAGTATAGCAATTTTGGGTAGAACATGGAATTGCTAAACAATATCTTGTAAGGAAATGAAAAATTCTGATATAATTCCATATCAATTTTGTTAAATTCTAAAAAAGGGAGGGTAGAATGTCGGACATTGAACAGAAAGTAAAGGACATAATTGTTGAACAATTGGGAGTAAAAAAAGAACAAGTAACTGAAAATGCCTCTTTTATAGACGATTTGGGGGCAGATTCCTTGGATACGGTGGAACTCGTAATGGCTTTAGAGGAAGCATTTAATATAGAAATTCCCGATGAAGAAGCTGAAAAAATCAAGACTGTGGGAGAAGCAATAAACTATGTAAATAACCATAGTAAGTAAATCAATTAACGAAGGATATCAGGGCATCAGGATATCGGGAAGCCCCGATATTCTGATGCTTATTATCTAATGTCCTGATTCCTAACAAGAGATAACAAACAATATGCAACCAAGACGCGTAGTTATTACGGGAATGGGGTGCGTTACGCCCGTCGGCAACAATGTGAAAGAATTCTGGGCATCTCTTCTTGAGGGAAAAAGCGGTATAAGAAAAATAACTTATTTTGATGTTTCCTCTTATCCTTCCCAGATTGCAGGAGAAGTCAAAAACTTTGACCCCAGCGCCTATATAGACGCAAAAAGCGCGAGACGACTGGATAAATTCGCGCAATATGCAATTGTATCTTCTTATATGGCTGCTGAAGATGCGGGCATCGATTTGGGAAAAATCGACAAAGAAAGAGCCGGCGTGATTCTTGGTTCCGGGATAGGCGGACTGCAGGTTATAGAAGACCAGCATTCCATTCTAATTAAAAGAGGTCTTTCAAGGGTTTCGCCTTTTCTCATCCCAATGCTTATTGCCGACGAATCTCCGGGGCAAATAGCGATTAATTTCGGATTCAAAGGTCCCAACCTTTCTGTCGCTACGGCTTGTGCTTCGGCTTCTCATGCTATAGGAATATCTTTTAGAACTATTCGCTACGGCGAAGCAGATGTAATGATTACGGGCGGAAGCGATGCCGCAGTAACTCCATTAGGTTTGGCTGGATTTTGTCAGATGAAAGCATTATCCGAACACAATGATGTTCCTCAAGAAGCATCCCGGCCTTTCGATAAAGAAAGAGACGGTTTTGTGATGGCTGACGGCGGCGGAATTATTATCCTCGAAAGTTTTGAACATGCCAAGAAAAGAGGTGCACGGATATATGCAGAACTCGTAGGATTCGGAATGACAGCGGACGCTTACCATATTACTGCTCCCGACCCCGAAGGCGAGGGCGCAATGTTAGCTATGTCTGCGGCGCTTAAAGACGGCAATATCAATTTATCGGATGTTGACTATATAAACGCGCACGGGACATCTACACAATATAACGATAAAATAGAAACCCTGGCAATCAAAAAACTTTTCGGGCAGGCCGCTTATAAAATTCCTATTTCTTCTACTAAATCGATGACGGGACATATGCTTGGCGCGGGCGGAGCCGTTGAACTTATTGCCTGCGTAAAAACAATCGAAAATAGCGTTATTCATCCCACGATTAATTATAAAAATCCTGACCCGGAATGCGATTTGGATTATGTTCCGAATAAATCAAGAGAGAAAAAAGTGAAAGTTGCTATTTCTAATTCTTTCGGTTTCGGCGGACACAATGCGTGTCTTGCAGTCAAAAAATTTGAGGAATAATATTAATCCTTGATTACACAGATTTCTTTGAAAAGGATTACACAGATTAAAGATTTAAATTCTTTCTTTTGAATCGGTGTAATCGTCATTTTATAATCCGTGTAATCATTATTAAAAGGGAGAAGACCAATGAATTTCAGTCTAACCGAAGAACAAGAATTGATGCTTGAAGAGGTAAAAAAGGTTTGCAAAGAAAGAATTGCGCCAAGGGCCGATGAGGTCGAGAAATCGGGCAAATTCCCCAAGGAAAACTTAAAACTTTTGGCTAATATGGATTTGTTGGGGCTTGTCATACCGGAGGCATACGGCGGTTTGGGTATGAATTTTCTCACATGGACATTGATGGCGGAAGAAATATCAAAGGCATGCGGAACAACGGGTCTTTCTTTCGGCGCAAACCTTCTCTGTGTTTATCCGCTTATGACATTCGGCACAGAAGAACAGAAAAAGAAATATCTCCCGTCACTTGCAAAAGACGGCATCGGCGCATTTGCTCTTACGGAGCCCGAAGCGGGTTCCGATGCCGGAAACATTAAAACAACGGCAAAAGAGGACGGCGATTCGTACATACTAAACGGAAGAAAAATATTCATAACAAACGGCGGTGAGGCAAACACATTCGTAATCATTGCTTCTACAAGACCTGACAAAGGTCCGAGGGGCATGACCGCTTTCATAGTAGAAAAAGGTACTAAAGGATTTTCCGTAGGGCAGCACTTTGATAAAATGGGGTTTTCGGGCCTGTCCAATGTGGAACTCGTATTTGATGACTGCCGAGTTCCGAAGAAAAATATTCTCAATCAGGAAGGCAGGGGATTTAGAGTTGCAATGGAAACATTCGATGTAGGAAGGATCGGCGTAGGAGTAGGCGCATTAGGTGTGGCAGAATCTGCTTACGAGAAAGCTCTCCAGTATTCCAAAGAAAGAATCCAGTTTGAAAAACCGATATCGTCATTCCAGGCAGTCCAGCATATATTAGCCGATATGGCTACGGAAATTGAAGCGGCAAAACTAATATTATATGAAGCCGCATGGCTTAAAGATAACGGCAAGCCGTTTGAAAGGATAGCTTCAATGGGTAAACTTTATGCTTCAGAAGTAGCAATGAATACCGCGGTAAAAGCAGTCCAGGTATTCGGCGGGTCAGGTTATATGAAGGATTACCCTGTTGAACGGCTTATGAGAGAAGCGAAACTCTTTGAAATCATAGAAGGCACATCACAAATCCAACGTAACATTATTGCTAATTATATCCTTAAAGGGCAATAACCTTTTGGAAATAATAAGCAAAAACACACAAAAACATGTCATTTTTATTCATTTTCGCTCATTTTTTAACAAAAAACGCTCATTTTTATGCAAAAACAAGCGATTTTCAAACAAAATGCAAAATATTTCTGCATTTTGTTTGTCCCACAGAGTATTGGAAAAATATCGCTTCGGGAAATTTTTCCGATGGATTATGATGCGGGATTAGTCAATTCTAAATAGGTGGTTTTTAGAAAAATGGTAAGACAAGAAACAACCGAACAATGTCAAGGTATTACCCTGATGGGTAGACGTTGTACTAGAATAATACCCTTGGGTCAAAAATACTGTAAGCAACACAAATACTTTAGAAGGAATAATATACCTTTCTATCGAAATACTTTAGTTCTAACTTGGATTGGCATAATAATAGCTATTATAATACCTATTTATCAATGTATATATGGTCCCTCGCGTATTAATCAAGAAAAAGGGTTAAAAAATGATGAGACAATTATTGCTTTACTTAACGAACTTAATCAAACTGTTCCTCAATGGAATCAATCTGGAGGAGAAATTCAAGATTTTGTTCCTTCTGAAAAAGCTGTTGAACTAGCTAAAAAAATAAAACCAGAAGATGGTTTTTATGCTTTGGGATTGAAAGCAACTGCAGAAAGGCGATTCGATGACGCCCGTAATTATCTGGAGCAGGCTCAGAAAAGAGAGGAAATTGAGCTTGCGTATATTTATAGCGCCAGAGGAAATACAGAAATGTATGCGGGCAATTACGAAAAAGCTTTGCAATGGTGTCAGAAAGCTTTAGCATTAGCTCCCGAAAACAGGAATATTTGGCAACCTGCTTCAGAAATTTTATATTATATGGGCAAATATCAAGATGCTGAGCCATTATTATTACGAGCAGTAGAAATAGACAAGGAATCTCTTGGTAGTAATCATCCTAATGTAGCAAAAGATCTGAACAATTT
>JAQURI010000085.1 GCA_028715665.1 Candidatus Ratteibacteria bacterium | reverse complement strand
ATTTTTGCGGCAAGTTCCCTCCAGAATTCTTCGTCCTTTGCTTTGTTCAATTCTTTTTCCAGTCTTTTAACTTCCGAAATATTCTGAAAAACCATCAGCGCGCCTTTTATCCTATTTGATTCGTCTCTCAAAGGAACAGTGCTTATGCCGAGGGAAATCTTTTTTGCGGGATACACTATTTCATGTCTGTTATAAATTTTTTCGTCCTGAATCGTCCTAATCATAATATCGGCTATTATTGAGCCTGCTTTTTGAATATTCTTTCCTACCACATCATCTTTGAGTCCCAAAATATCTTGCGCTGATTTATTTATTGAAGTTATCCTTCCTTCTCTATCGACAGTTAAAACTCCCGAAGAAATATTTTTCATTATGTCAGAGAGATGCTCTCTATGTTGAATGATTTCCCTATAAAGACACGAGTTTTGAATAGCCAATGCCGTATAGTTGCTCATCATGTATAAAAATTTCAATTCGCCCGCGGTAAAGCCCTCGCCCGTAATTTTTTTACCGAAACTCAAAAATCCCAAAAGTTCATTGTCCCCAAATAACGGAACGCATATTTCTGCTTCCAAAAGTTCCATTTCCTCTTTTATGGAAGAAGGAACTTTTTTATCCCGTATATCCAATATCTGTCCATTTTTTGAAAGCCACCCCGCAATTCCGTCCGCTTCTTTAACTCTAAAATCTTCAACAATTTCTTTTTTCATCCTTAAAGCGCTTTTGATTTTATAAAAAGGATTATCGTTGTCTTTAAAGAGGATTGCCAACTTCCCTACTTCGAAAACTTCGGATAACGTGGTTACTATCATTTCAAACAATTCTTCCGGCTCAAATATATGTGTCAAAATGCGGGAAAACTTTCTGAATGTTTCCTGATAATAATAAAATAGACGTTTGAATTCTTCCTCGGGAAGGAAATCTTTATTTTCCGAAAAAATCGGTTTTACTTCCGAATGGGATGGGATTTTTTCGTTTTCCAGAAGTTTGATTTTCTTCATAAGTTGGATTCTTTCATCCGCTCTGGAAATAAGGTAAGCAAGTTCTTTTCTTTGAAACGGTTTGACAAGCCATTCGTAAACCTTGTTTTCTATAAGCTCTTCTCTTATTCTTTCGTCGGATGTGGAAAGAAGAACGATTGGGATAACTTCCGACGAGATATTTCGCGCCTGATGGATAAAATCTATGATAGCCATATCTTTTATTGGAGTATCTATGATTAAAACATCTATCTGTCTTTCTTTTATTGTCCGCAACGCTTCCTGCGAATTGATAGCGGAAAACAGGAAGAATTTATCGTCGAGGAGTGCCCTCAACGATTCCTTTATGTGTTTTTGCTCGGCAACAATTAATATATTTTTCATGGTTTTACGGTCATCAATTTATTGCTGAATGCCTGTAAAAAAAACGGTAAAGATATTATAAAAGTAGTCCCTTTGCCCACTTCGCTTTTAACTTCTATGTTTCCTCCATGGTCGATTACAGCACGATAAACAATCGCCAAACCTAACCCGGTCCCTCTATCTTTCATCGTAAAGAAGGGGTCAAATATCCGCTGGAGATTTTCCGCAGAAATTCCCATGCCGGTATCCCGGATTTTCAAAAGAATTTGTCTGGTATTTTCAGATTTCTCATAAGATGTCGTTATATATAACTTCCCGCCTTTTTCCATCGCTTCTATGGCATTAAGCATGAGATTGAGAATAATTTCGTCGAATCTGGTTTTGTCTATGTAACTTTCAGGCACATCCGGAGAATATTTTTTGATCACCTCTATATTATAACTATTGAGTTTTGTATTCATAAATTTCAAACTTTCGTCGATACATTTATGGATGTGATTTAAAGTGAAATTAGGCGATTTTGGTTGGGCGAAATTAAGGAGCCGATGTATCAAATCGTTTATTTTTTTCACCTCTTCGCACGCAGAAGCGGAAAATTCCTCTCTAAATTGCGGGTCATCATATTTTTGCGGCAGTAATTCGAAAAACGTATTTATTGCAACCAGGGGATTTTTGATTTCATGCGCCATGCCCGCCGCCAAAGTCCCGACAGTCGCAAGTTCTTCCGCCCTATTCAATTGGTGCTCCAACGTCCTTATTTCCGTAAGATCCGTGAGAACTAAAATCACCCCATTTATTCTGTTGCCTTTTTCTTTCATTGCAACCGTTCCGACTCCGAGAACAGCGGGTTTTGTCCTATCGGATTTTTTCTTGTCTCTACTATATTCAATTTCATAACTCGAAAAACCCTTGCCAAACTTTTTGACATCCGTTATAGCTTGGGAAAGTTCCTTGGGAAGAATTTTCCTATAGTTTTTACCCATGACAGAGGAAGCCGAAAGCCCGGTAATCTGCTGAGCCTTTTCATTGAAAATGCGTATTTTGTCCTCTTTGTCCGTAACAATAACGGCGTTCGCTAAATTTTTCAAAATGTTTTCCTGATACACCTTTGCCTGCTCGACTTGCGTATAAAGACGCGCATTCTCTATGGCGACTCCCGCTTGATTGGCAAGAGTAAGAAGAAGGTCAATATCTTCTCCGGTAAAGACATCTGCCGAAGTTTTGCCTTTTAAAAAAATCATCCCCAATAAAGAATCTTCTCTGATTATCGGGACCACTATTTCTGCGCCGATTTTCCCGAGAGAATCTTTCATATCTTGGAATTTTTTCTCTTCTCCCATTCTTTCCAATTCTTCCCTGATAATTACATCCTGTTTTCCTAACATCCATACAGCAAGCGGACAATTTAAAGAAAGCTCTACCTTTTTATTGGGGAAATTCCCTAACCAAGATTTTGCGCGAAACTTACTTGCTTCACGCAAATAAACAACTCCGCCGTCTATTCCCATTTCATCGGTTATGCTCCTCAAAATATATTTTAATAGTTTGGGAAGCGGTAAGACCTTGCTTAACTCGTTACCCACTTGTTTTAGAACTCTTTGGTATTCGTATTTTTTCTTGCCGAACATCTTGTCTACCAAAGCTTGAATCTTTTCTCTTAAAGGTAAAAATACAAATGCCACAACTAAAGCCGCAAAAATAGCAGGAAAGAACGTTTGATAACCAACCACCCCTCTAAACAATCGCTCTGCTAAAAGAACACCGCCAATATAAAAAGCAGTAATCGCGCCAGTAAGAAGAGTATATATAGCTGTTTTTTTGATTGCTACAGTAATATCAAGAAGTCGATATCTAATGATTGAATAAGCAATAAAACCCGCGATCATTACAGAAAAAACAGGTCCGATAGAAATAAGTTGCGGAAATCCTAAAGCCGGAAGAATTGCACAGGTAACAATAGCCAAAAAAGTAACCGTAAGCATCCCATTAAAAATAATTTTTAACTGGATTGCTTCAACACCTGTTTTTATTGTCTTCCATTTTTTTAATAAATAAGATGAACTTAGCCCTACTCCACCAATGATATAGGCTATAAATAAAGGATAAAATAAGCCTGGGATTGGACGAAAAGTCCCATTCGGCAAAAGATATACATCTCTTTGAATTAACTTAGTAAAAGAAAAGAAAATTAAGAGTATTCCAGTAATAACAACGCTATAATTCAAAAAAGGGAATCCATATTTCAATTTATTGTTTTCTGACGGAGGTTTGGGAAAAACTATTGAAAAATAAAGCAGAGGTATAGGGACGAGATTACCTGCTGCAAAACACCAATGCCCCCAAAAAGTAACCCATTTTATATCTTTAGAGATAGTTACCAACAAATTAACTAAACTCCAAATGGCAAAATTATATATAAGTAGCGAAAGTGCCTGATTAACTATTTTTTTAGGTTTTTTATATAAGACATATGTTGCAATGATCAAATTTGCCAAAGTAGAAATTATTAAACCCAAAACTTTTAAAGTCATTTTAAAATCTGGTTAAATTTTGAAACAATCATACTTGCATTGCTTCCACCAAATCCGTGGGAGTTAATAAGAACCGTATTAACTTGATTTTTCCTCGCTTTATTAGGAACATAATCTAAATCACATTTGGGATCTGGAACTTCATAATTTATAGTCGGTGGAATCACTTCTTCTTTTATTGTCATTAAAGAAGCAATCAATTGCATAAGACCAGCAGACGCAAAAGGATTACCTATCATCGATTTAATAGAACTTATAGGAACCTTATATGCATAATCACCGAAAACTTCCTTAATAGCCAATGTTTCCGACCTATCCCTTATAATATCTGAAGGGGCATGAGCGCAAATATAATCTATATCTTCGGGTTTTAAACAAGCTTGGTCTAAAGTTTTGCCCATCTCCTTGATAAATCCATTGCCGTTTGCATCAGTTTCAAACAAACTTGAAGCCTCCGTACTCGAACCATAACTTACTATTTCTCCATATATACCGGCATTTCGATTCAGAGCATGTTCCAATTCTTCTAAAATAACGATTCCTGCGCCCTCGCTTAAAACTCCTCCACTGCGTTTTGCGTCAAAAGGCCGGCTTGCTTTAGACGGATCGCCATTATGCAAAGAAAGAATTCCTGCTTTACATAACGTTCCTAAAGTTAAAGGCGTTACAGAACCATCAGTTCCTCCAGCAACCGCTATATCGATTTTTCCTTCTTCTAATTCGTTATACGCAATCCCTAATGCATCGAGTCCAGCAGTACACCCCGTAGAAACAGTAATAACTCGTTCACTATATCCCAATTCAATAGAAACCTCTGTGGCTGCGGAATTAGCAATAATTGCAGCAGAACTAAAAGGACTTACCCTTTGCAACCCTTTTTCTCTTAAATTAATATGTTCCCTTTCGGATATATCTCTACCCCCTGCAGCAGAACCTATGTATATTCCCACTTGTTCATCAGATGAAAAAATTTTTTCTATTTTGGCATCCTTAACAGCCATCTTTGCCGAAGCAACTGCAAAATGAGTAAACCTTCCTGTCCTTTTCACTGTTTTAAAATCCATATATTTGCAGGCATCAAAATTCTTGACTTCGCCCGCAATTTGGACAGGGAAAGAAGAAGCGTCAAATGAGGAGATTTTTTTAATGCCGGATTGACCATTTATAAGCGATTCCCAGAAAGCATCTTTACCTATGCCATTGGGAGCTACAACCCCAATTCCCGTTATAACAATTCGCCTTTTACCCATATCGGTTGTACAATTTTGTACATTTATAACATAGGCGAACAATTATGTCAAGAAAAGAAGAGATGGAACTAACCCGGGGTCTTTCTTACTGTGGAGAACCTGAAAATAAATTCTTTATTGCGGGATAATCTCTGCTAACCATATAATTAATAATTGCCTTTGTAACGCTTGTATAGTTTCCTTTTAAAAGGTCTGCCAAGAGAAAATAATAATCTGGAATTGAAGGTATTTTAAACTCCTTCGATACCTTATCCAAAAATGTTCTATATATTTCTAAAATATACTCAAAATCCACATTTTCTACTTTTTTATCCATTATTTCGTATTTAAAAGGAAACGGCGGCCAACATTGAAATGGCAGTAGATACTTTATGGGATAAATAACAAACTTTTCCACAAATTTATCATCAAGCTGTATCCCGAATTTTGAAGGATTTCTGCTCCATTCAGTGTTAGGATAGATGCCGGCAGGCAACACCAAAAGTGAACTTAAAAATGGTTTCAATTCATTAATCCCTTTTAAGGTATTTCCCATGCTTTGTTTTGTTTCTCCGGGAATGGGGAAAATAAAACTGCCAATAGTATAAATACCGGCCTTATTGGCTTTTTTAATGGAATCATTTATCTGTTTATAAGTAATGCCTTTCTTAAGTTTAACGAGATTTTTATCATCTAAGGATTCTATCCCGAAAAACAAAGCCACAAAACCGGCTTCTTTCAACAAAGCAAAACTTTCTTGAGCATTGGAATCGACTCTAGAAAATGCAGACAATTTGATTTTACTTTTTAATTTAGAATTTAGTATGGCTTTTGATAATTCCGAGAGTGCATTTTTAGGCGGAGTGGAGTCTTCTATTCTGAAATGTGCTGCATTATATTTGCTATTTAATTGTTCCAGCTCATTCAGCACATTTTCTATTATTCTTGCTTTGTTAATTCTGCCGTAATTTTCAGGCCTGATGCAAAACACACATTTATTGGGACAAGCTTGGTTTGACAAGGTAATCGAGTAGAGGGGTATTTTATATTCTATATTTCTGTAGATATTCTTATCATATAACGCCGTGGGATAGTTATCCACATTTATAGGAGTTTTTGCGTTTTCCTTTATTTTTCCAGTATCATATAGAATTAGATTGGGAATGGTTTTAGCTTTTTTATTTAAAACTATTCCCTCAATAGCGTTATAGCCAAGTCCCGTTACAAGTCCGTCCAAACCATTATTAGATAATTTTAATATGTGTTCTTTAAACCAATCTACCTTCTGTCCTACTCCGTAAATTTTTATGTTTGGGGTCGCCTTTTTTATCAAATTTGCCAAATCTATGGAAAATTTAAACCCTGTCCCGTTCCACAAGTTTAAAAATATCACATCGTAATTATTATTCAGAATATCCTGTGCTTCGTCATTTAATCTGGATTCATACAGCTCGTTAGTATCATAAAAAGATAATTTACCCAAATTTCCCATATATTCCCCGCCGAAATCCATCAGGTCCAAAAGATTGGCTCTGTCCACTATATCTACTTCTTTGCCGTGTTTTTTTATTATGGCTGCGATTCTTCCTAATCTTTCGTTAGGGAAAAGATGTGAAATGTCATCTAATTCACCCGAGAAATTATAAATTAAATATTTTTGTGACATTTATTATCTGATTTAGTTATTTGCTTGATATGGAAAGTCATACAACTTACTGCACATTT
>JAQURI010000084.1 GCA_028715665.1 Candidatus Ratteibacteria bacterium | reverse complement strand
ATGACGGCGGCGCAGGTGTTTTTGCCGAAACAACAAAAGAAATTAAAAACGCAAGCCCCAACTGCAAAGTGGAATTGTTGATTTCAGACCTGAGTGGAAATTGGCAAGCTCTGAAGACCATTATAAATTCATACCCAAAAGCAATAGGACATAATGTAGAAGTAGTAAAAAGATTATTTCCGGCATTAAGGCCGCAGGGAAATTATGAAAGGACATTGGAACTTCTGAAAAATATCAAAAAACAAAATTCTGAAATCATAACAAAATCAGGTTTTATGGTCGGATTGGGCGAAAACGAAAAGGAGATAATCCAAACGGTGAGAGACATTAAGGACGCAAATTGCGATATAATAACGATAGGACAATATCTTGCTCCCAGTTTCGAGCATGCGCCGGTAAAAAAATTTTACAGCGCGGAAGAGTTTTCTTTTTTTCAGGAAGCAGGAGAATCGATGGGTTTTAAGTGTGTCGAGTCAGGTCCTTTAGTCAGAAGTTCGTTTAATGCAAGCGCTTGTTATGAAAAGGCAAGGAGAAAAGGATGAAAGATTTTTTAAAAGGCAGAGACAAAATCGGAATTAAAGCGGCAAGAAAATCCGGCAGAATTCTTATCGACAACTTTAAAAAAATAACCAAAATCAGTAAAAAATCGGATGGAACGCTTGTTACGAATGTCGATTTAAGAATGGAAAAAGAAATCGTGAAAGTAATAAGGGCAAAATTCCCCAATGATGAAATATTGTCCGAAGAAAATGTTTACCCCGTAAAAGATTCCCCTTTTTGCTGGATAATAGACCCCTTGGACGGCACCCATAATTATATCCGCGGAATAAATGTGGTGGGGACATCTATTGCTTTAGCGTTCAATAAACAGATTGTTATGGGGATTATCCATATGCCTTTTGCAAAAGAACTGTATTTTGCCTTGCAAGGGCGAGGTTCTTATTTAAACGGAAAAAGAATATCGGTATCAAACAGAAACCTTAAGCAATCCACTCTTATTTATGACAGCAACATAATAAACGAACAAACTGAAACGATGTTAAAACATCTTAAGAAAATAAAGGGCAAAGTTTTTATTATGAGGATGTTCGGCTCGACAGCAAGAAGTTTGTCATATATAGCCGAAGGCAAAGCCGATTTGGAAATAGAATATACGGATAAGTCATGGGATTTTGCCGCAGGCGCGATTTTGATAGAGGAAGCAGGCGGAAAATTTACGACACATGACGGGAGAAAATATGATTTAAAAGCAACCGATTATATTGCTTCCAACGGCATTATTCATAACCAAGTTTTAAAAATAATAAAAAATGAAAAATAAAATCACATATATTTTACTTTCTATATCGGTTTTGCTGATGATAATCGGCGTTTTGCAAGGCGAATTCCTGGAAGTTATGCAAAAAGCCATAATAATTTGTTTAAGTTGTATGGGTATTGGTTGATAGGGATATATACGATGCGTCGCAAACTAATTCAAATAATCAGCACATTAGCGGCAAATCCGGCTTTTATATCATTATATAGAAAGGAAATCTATCAGGGAAATTTAAAGAGTATATGTGTCCCGATATTGAATTGTCACGCATGTCCGTTGGCAGTAGGAGCATGTCCGATTGGTTCATTACAGAATATTCTCATATCGGTTAGGGCTTCTTTTGCCATAACTCAATATCATATAGGCCTATATGTCATCGGTTTCTTGGGAGTAGTGGGGAGTTTTGTCGGAAAAATGCCTTGCGGATGGCTGTGTCCGTTCGGTTTTCTTCAAGAAATATTTTATAAGATCCCTTCACCTAAAATATCTATACATCGAGCTATGCCGTTGCTCAAATATGCTTTTTTATTGATAATGGTCATAGTTTTGCCAATTTTGATTGTAGACGAATTAGGATACGGTCAAACATGGTTTTGCAAGTTTATATGTCCTGCAGGCACGTTAGAAGCCGGATTTCCATTGATTGTATTAATCGAAGACCTTCGCAGTCAAATTGGATTACTTTTTTCATGGAAAGTAGGGTTACTGGTGATATTTTTGATATGGATGATTGTAAGCAAACGTCCTTTCTGTAGGGTCGTCTGTCCTCTCGGAGCTACATTTTCGCTTTTTAATAAGGTAAGCCTTTTTCGAATGGTTGTAGATAAAGATAAATGCATTGAATGCGATATGTGTTATAAAAATTGTCCGACCGGAGTTAAAGTGTACGAAGATACCAATAACCCTGATTGCATTCGTTGTTTGAACTGTGTTAAAACATGTAAATATGGAGCTTTGAGTTTTAGATTTGTGAAAAGTAAAAAATTGGAACAATGAACAAAAGGAGGAAAAAATGGGAAAGGCTATTGATGTGAACGATACTAATTTCGAATCTGAAGTAATTAAATCCGATCTGCCTGTGCTGGTGGATTTCTGGGCAACTTGGTGCGGGGCTTGCAAAAACGCTGCTCCAATAATCGATAAAATAGCGGTTGAATATGAGGGAAAAATAAAAGTCTGCAAATTAAATGTAGATGACGGTTCCCAGACGTCCTCACAATATTCGGTTATGAGCATCCCAACCCTTAATTTTTTCAAAGGCGGGAAGGTAGTAGACCAGATTGTCGGGGTTACGCCGGATTTTGAATCCGATATTAAAGGAAAAATTTCTAAACTGATATCAAGTAAATAATAAAATGTATGACGTAATAATAATAGGCGGCGGACCTGCAGGTTTGACAGCAGGTATATACACTTCAAGAGATAGGTTAAAAACGCTGATTTTGGAGAAGTCGATGTGCGGGGGTCTTGTAGCGACCGCAGATTTTATCGAGAATTATCCCGGTTTTACGGACGGAATTAAAGGCACGGAATTAATGGCTAATTTCAAGAAGCAGGCTGAAAAATTCGGGACGGGAATAAAGGAATTGAAAGAAATCAAAAATATAAAACGTGAAAATGGGAAAATAACGGTCCTGACTGAAAAAGAAGAATATAGTTCACGCGCATTGGTTATTGCTTCCGGCAGCATGCCGAAAACGTTGAATGTTCCCGGAGAAAAAGAACTTCGGGGCAAAGGCGTTTCATATTGTGCGATTTGTGACGGCCCGTTCTTTAAAGATAAAGATATTGCTGTTGTCGGTTGCGGCAATTCCGGCTTGCAGGAGGGTGAAGCGTTATTGAAATTCGCGAAAAGCATAACTTTCATTGAATTTCTGCCTTTTATTACAGCGGCGAGAATATTGCAGGAACGGCTTCAAAAAAACAAAAAGGCTTCTTTTTTACTCAATCATATGCTTGTTTCTATAAACGGCAAAAACAAGGTGGATTCCGTTACCGTAAAAGACCGTCAGACTAACCAGAAAAAAACAATTGCGGTCGCCGGCGTATTTATGTATGTAGGATTCTTACCTAATTCCGGGTTCTTAAAAGGGATTGTAGACTTGGACAAACACGGTTATATAAAAACAGACGAAAAAATGCGGACATCTGTGCCGGGAATATATGCTGTAGGCGATGTGCGCTGCAAAGAAGTACGCCAGATAGATGTTGCTTGTGGAGAAGCAACTATCGCCGCTATATCAATAAGAGATTATCTTCAAGAGTTGTCCAAGTAGTATTTACTACGCTAAATGGCATGCTACAAAATGATTTTCACCCTTCTTTTCAAGTCGAGGCGCTTCGGTTGTACATTTTTGTACACCTTTTGGGCATCTGGGATAAAAGTTGCATCCATTGTAAGAGACTGGAAGTTGTGCTTTTGTTTCCTTCTTTTTTCTTTCCATAACGCCGATTTTGGGAATAGCATCGAATAATATTTTTGTATAAGGATGAACGGGATTAGTGAATAGCTCTTCTTTATCTGCAATTTCCACTAATTTTCCTAAATACATCACAGCGATTCTATTGCTTATATGTCCTACCACTCGCAAATCGTGCGATATAAAAAGATAAGAAAGCTTCAATTCTTCCTGCAAATCTTTCAAAAGGTTTATAATCTGTGCCTGTATGGATACGTCGAGCGAAGAAACGGGTTCGTCGCATACTATAAATTTAGGTTTTAACGCCAATGCGCGGGCTATTCCAATCCTTTGTCTCATGCCTCCCGAAAACTCATGCGGATACCAATTTGCATGGCGGGGAGAAAGACCGACTCTTTCCAATAAATTTTCTACCATTTCTCCTCTTTCTTTCCTTTTTTTTGCTATGCCGTGGACGGCCAAAGATTCTCCTATGATATAGCCTGCCGTCATTCTTGGATTAAGTGACGAATAAGGGTCTTGGAATATAATCTGCATTTTGGGGCGGAATTTTCTAAGTTCTTCAGCATTTAATCTGTTCAATTTTCTGTCTTGGAATAAAATTTCTCCTTCTGTCGGTTCCAAAAGTCTAAGAATAGTCCTGCCTAAAGTTGTCTTCCCGCATCCCGATTCACCAACAAGCCCGACTGTTTCCCCTTCCTGGATATCAAAACTTACGCCGTCAACAGCTTTTATCCAACCCGAACTTTTGGAAAATATGCCCCGTTCAAGGGGGAAATATTTTTTAATATTCGAAACTTTCAACAAAAGTTTAGGTTCTTCCATTTTTATACCTTTTGCTATATTCTATCCAGCTATTCTTGTTTACGATTTTCTGCCTCCAACACGCTGTTTTGTGTCCAGATGCAATATCTTCCAGTGGAGGCTCGTTTCTAATGCATTTCTCTATGGCAAAGAAACAACGCGGATGAAATCTGCATCCTTCAATATGGCTTAAAGGGTTCGGTAATTGACCGGGAATAGTTTGTAATCTCCCTTCATTTTTCCCTATTTGGGGAATGGCATTGAGCAGTCCTATAGTATACGGGTGTTTGGGGTTATTGAAGATTTCCTTCGCTTCTGCGTGCTCAATTATTTTTGAAGCATACATTACTGCTACTTTATCAGCTATCTGACTGATGACACCCAAGTCGTGTGTTATAAATAATATTGACATTGAATGTTCTTCCTTCAATTTGTGAAGGAGTTCTATTATTTCCTTCTGTATAGTTACGTCCAGCGCTGTTGTCGGCTCATCGGCTATTAAGAGTTCGGGTTCGCACGATAAAGCTATGGCAATCATTGCGCGTTGCTGCATTCCGCCGGACAACTGATGAGGGTATTTATTAATGCTTTCTGCCGGCTGTGGGAATTCGACATCTTTAAGCATCCGTATAGCAATTTCTCTGGCTTCTTTTCTAGTTTTTCCCTGATGGAATATGATAGCTTCTTCAATCTGCTGTCCGATTGTAAATATAGGGTTTAACGAAGACATCGGTTCTTGAAAGACCATGGATATTTCTTTTCCCCGAATTTCCTGAAAGTGTTTTTCTTGAAGTTTTGTTAAATCTCTCCTTTTTAAGAAAATACTGCCGTCAACTATTTTCCCATAAGCAGGAAGAAGTCTCATAATTGATAACGCTGTAACTGTTTTTCCGCAGCCGGATTCGCCAACAATTCCCAGAGTTTCTTTTGGCGGAATTTCCAAATCAACTCCGTCCACGGCTTTTACTATGCCCTCGTCAGTGAAAAAATGTGTTTTGAGATTTTTTATTCTCAATAGAGTTTCTTTTCTTTCTGTCATCTTTTTCTCAATTTAGGATTAAGCGCGTCGCTTAGCCATTCACCGAATAAATTAAACGAGAGAACCGTTAAAAGTATTGCTATACCTGGAATAAAAGTAATCCATGGTGCGTCGAATATAAAATTTGTCCCTGAAGCAAGAATATTTCCCCACGTAGCATTGGGTGGTTGTACTCCGAATCCCAGGAAACTCAAAGCGGATTCGGTCAATATTGCAGTAGGTATACCTATCGTTGCCGATACAAGGACGGGTGCAATTGCGTTGGGCATCATATGTTTGAATATTATTCGCCTTCCGGGAATACCCAAAGCTTCTGCTGCTATAACAAAATCCTGATTCTTCAAAGAAAGAAATTCGGCACGCACGAATCGTGCAGTACCTGTCCAGCCGGTTATGCCAATCACTACCATTATTATCCAAATATTTCCCGGAAGTATCGCTATGAGCGTAAGAATTAAGAAAAAGACGGGAAAACACAGCATCACATCAATGAGTCTTGTGATTAATGTATCAACTGTAAATATCTTGAGAATCTTTACCTTGCTGAAATATCCTCCGATTCCGCCTATGAACATACCGATAAATACCGATATTCCTACAGCAACAAAACCGACGGATAAAGATACTACCGCACCCTGAAGCATTCTTGCGAAAATATCTCTTCCCAAATTGTCTGTCCCCCAAAGATATATTCCCAATCTCGGAAGTTCTTTTTCCGGTATGATGTCTCTATTCGGTAATGAAAACGGCGGTTTAAGTTTGTCAGCCAGCCGCACTGTGGAGGGATTTAACAGCGGATCCCTTCCGTAAGTAAGTATAGCTCCTGCTATAGCGAATAAGAAGAAGAATACCAGGAAAGCCATCCCGAACAATGCGAGTTTGTTCTTTTTAAATATATGCCGGAATTCCTGATGTCTTGCCTTGTGAGTTAAAGCCTGTCTATTTTTAATTTCTAATTTTTCATCTTGCATTTTTATTTAAACCTTATCCTTGGGTCTACGAGCATATATATGATATCCGAAACAAAAGTCCCGATTAATGTCAGGACTGCGACTATGAAATTAAGCGATATTATTACAGGATAATCCCTGGTAAGAATAGCTTCATATCCCAAACGTCCGATGCCGGGCCATGAAAATATCGCTTCTATTATTACGGAACCTCCGATAAGCGCAGGAATTAATAATCCAAACATAGTCGCAAAAGGAAGAAGTGCGTTTCTTAAAGCATGTTTGTAGTAAACCGTATCTTGAGGAAGTCC
>JAQURI010000083.1 GCA_028715665.1 Candidatus Ratteibacteria bacterium | reverse complement strand
CTCGAATGGGAACCGGGCGGAGAGGAAAAAAGTTTTCGCGTAAATAATGCGCTATTGGAGAATTACCATAGAAGTTTGGAAGAAGTTAGAATGAATTTAGGATTAAACCAGGAAATTAGTTTGTCTTTATTGATGCAGTTGCCAGGTGTGCTCATTCATAAAAAAACATTTCTGAACAAGAATCTGTGGGCATTCCTAAAGAAAAATATAACCATTACATTAGACGAGTTAACTAATGTCCGTAAAAGGGAAGGAGCAGAGCTTCACAGAGATATAGAGAAACGCATAAAAGCCATTTCGAAAGTAGTTGGTGAAATTAAAGCTTCGCTTCCTTCGGTTATTAGCCAATATAAAGGCAAATTGGAAAACAGGGTTTTCGCTAATCAGAATAATAGCATCAAGGAAAAAATAGTGCAGGAAATCATGCTTCAGGCTGGTAAAGTCGATATCACCGAAGAAATGATACGGGTTTCCGCGCATTTAAAAATGTTCATCGAAGAAATGAACAAAAAAATCAGTTCCGGCAAAAGAATGGATTTCATATCGCAGGAAATGCTCAGAGAAATCAACACTATGGGCTCTAAAATATGCAATGCCGATATCGCTTCAAAAATTATATATGTGAAAACCGAATTGGATAAAATAAGAGAGCAGATTAGGAATGTGGAATAATAAAAGGCACAAAGGCACAAAGGCGCAGAGGCACAAAGGAATGCTGATTATTTTTTCGTCTGCTTCGGGAGCAGGTAAAACCACTATTGCCAAGGAAGTCGTCCAAAAAGACCCCAATCTGGTGCTCTCCGTTTCTTATACGACCCGATTGCCGAGAGGTGATGAAAAAAACGGCACAGATTATTTTTTTATAAGCGAAGATGAGTTTGAGAGGATGATAAAAGAAGGCAAATTTTTGGAATGGGAAAAAGTCCACGATGCTTTTTATGGGACATCGCGCGATTTTGTCCTGAAAAATTTGTCAGACGGAAAGGATGTTATTCTGACGATAGATGTCAAAGGCGCAAAACGGATAGAGGAAAAGTATCCCGGCAACGTTTCTTTCTTTTTTTTGGCGCCTTCCGCCGAGGAATTAAAAAAGCGGCTTAGGAAAAGGGGCACTGAGACCGAAGAATCGCTTGCCAAAAGAATAGAAATCGCGGGTTGGGAGGAAGAACAGTCTAAAGATTACGATTATCATATCGTAAACGATAAAATTGCAGATGCGGTTAGCAAAGTTTTGTCTATAATAAAAAAAGAACGCGAAAAGATAAAGATATGAAAAATATTGCGATAATCGCCAATTTGGCCAAAGAAAAAGTCCCAACCGTAATACGAAAGCTTATCCGCGATTTGGAAAAGAGAGATGTGAATATTTTTCTCCTTGAAGACGCCGCAAAATTTTTGCAAAGGAAGGATTTGAGAGCGAATGGAGAAAAAATAAGAAAAAATGCCCAACTTTTAATAAGTCTGGGCGGCGACGGAACGTTGCTTAAAGCCTCCAGAATCGTGAGAGGTGAAAACATACCGATACTTGGCGTGAATATGGGCAGTTTGGGCTTCCTTACGGAAATAAGTTACAAAAATTTAAGCAAAGCGTTATCCATGCTGTTCAGCAAGAAATACTGTATAGAAAAGAGAAATATGTTGAGTATTGGCGTCCAAGACGATAAAAAACGGCTATTTGCCCTTAATGACGTTGTCCTTTCAAGGGGCGCTTCCGCAAGAATTGTAGAACTGAAAACATATGTTGACGGAAATTATCTTACAACATTTGCGTCTGATGGTTTAATAGTTTCCAGTTCGACAGGCTCGACAGCGCATTCCCTTTCTTCGGGAGGACCGATAGTCTACCCTTCTATGGACTGTATTTTGATTGTTCCTATTTGTCCTCATACTTTGTCCAATAGGCCCCTCGTTGTTCCCAGTAATAGTAAAATAAAAGTGAAAATGTTGACTGAAGGAACTGTTGATTATACAATTGACGGCCAAATTTGCGGCAAACTTAACAAAGGCGACGAAATAGAGGTAAGATTAGCTCCATTTGCCGTATCGCTTATTAGATTAAAGAAGAAAAACTTCTACGAACTTTTGAGAAAAAAATTGAAATGGAGCGGAAGTTCGGTGGAGAAATAAAATGAGGCACAAAGGCACAGAGTATCAAAGGCACTGAGGAAATACCAAAGGCTTAAAAATTTTATGTCTGTGTATCTTTAAAACCATGAATATAACTGAAAAAATATTGGCTTCCCATTGCGGGAAAAAAGAAGTGGCTGCGGGAGAATTTATCCTTGCCGATGTCGATATTGCGCTCGGTAACGATATAACCGCGCCTTTGGCTATTGAAGAAATAGAAAAATTAAAAGCGAAATCTCTTCCACATCCCGAAAAAATCGTGTTGGTTGCCGACCATTTTACTCCAAACAAAGACAAAGAGTCCGCAAATCAGTGCCTTAAAGTGAAGAATTTTGCTAAAAAATACAATGTGAAGAATTTCTTCGAATTAGGCTGCGGCGGAATAGAACATGCGCTTTTGCCCGAAGAAGGCTTCATTATGCCGGGAAACCTTATTATCGGAGCCGATTCGCATACTTGCAGTTACGGCGCCTTGGGCGCTTTCGCAACCGGGGTAGGCAGTACAGACCTTGCTTTTGCAATGCTTTCGGGCAAAATCTGGCTAAAAGTTCCAGAAAGCATGAAATTTGTTTATCACGGGAAATTAAACGATTGGGTAACTTCAAAGGATTTAATTCTTTATACAATCGGGGACATCGGTGTCGACGGAGCCGATTACAAGGCCATGGAATTCGAAGGAGAAGTTATAAGAAAACTTTCTGTTGACGGCCGGCTTACCATGTGTAATATGGCGATAGAAGCCGGCGGAAAAAGCGGAATAATTGCTCCGGATAAAATTACACTTGACTACATAAAACAGTTTAAAGTTCCTAAGGGGAAAGTTGGAATTTTTGAAAGCGATAAAGATGCTAAATACGCAAATGTCAAGGAATACGATGTTGGTAAAATAGAACCGCAAGTCGCATTTCCCCATCTTCCGTCTAATACTAAAGGTGTTTCGGAAGCAAAAAATATTAATCTTGACCAGGTTGTTATCGGTTCCTGCACGAACGGGCGATTGGAGGATTTAAGAATCGCGGCTAAAATTTTGAAAGGCAAAAAAGTCCATGCAAATACAAGGACGATTATTATTCCGGCAACGCAAAAAATATATCTTCAAGCATTGAAGGAAGGTCTAATGGAAATATTCATCAATGCTGGAGCAGTTGTTTCTCCTCCGACTTGCGGTCCCTGTATCGGAGGACATATGGGTGTTTTGGCAAAAGACGAAAAATGTCTTGCGACGACAAACCGCAATTTTATCGGCAGAATGGGCGATAAAGAAAGCGAGGTTTATTTGGGTTCTCCTGCCGTAGCGGCGGCATCGGCGGTTAAGGGAAGAATAGCGCACCCTGAAGAAGTAGCAAGTAGAAAGAAAAAATTATGATTATTAAAGGTAAAGTCCATAAATTCGGCGATAATATAAACACCGACGAGATTATTCCCGCGCCGTATCTTGTTACTACGGATATGAAAGAGTTGGGAAAGCACTGTATGGAGGGGATAGATGCGTCTTTTGCAAAAAAGGTTCAGCAAGGCGATATTATCGTTGCGGGGAAAAATTTCGGGTGCGGTTCTTCAAGAGAGCATGCGCCTTTGGCCATTTTGGGTTGCGGTATTTCTTTGGTTATTGCCGGATCTTTTGCCAGAATATTTTACAGAAACTGTATAAATGTGGGGCTTCCTATTCTTACTTCCGGCGAAATCCATAAAAATACACGCTCCGGCGATATTTTAGAAGTTGATTTGTTAAAAGGGGAAATTAAAAACATAACGCAAAATAAATCTTTTCAGGTATCTGCATTCCCCCCGCTTTTACAAGAGATAATAAAAGCGGGAGGGTTGATGAAATGGTACTCGCTCAATAAACAATTAGAGAGTAGAAAGTAGAGAGACTTTGATGAGGGAATATCATTTTTTGTCATTGCGAGGAGTGAGTAAAACGAGCAACGAAGCAATCTGTTTGTTTTTTTGAGATTGCTGTGCTTACTATGTTCGCTCGCAATGACAACTGAAAAATTTTCTCCGCAAAAAGTATTTTTATTCTTGACATTCAACTTTACTATATGGTATATTCGCACAACGCTATTTGAAAACCCCTATTGTTTTTGGGGGGATAAAAAGTGTGTTTTAACATCTCTGGCGCCTTAAATTAAGGCAAGAAAGGAGGTGAAAGAGAAAATAAGCCGCTAAGGATGCCTATAAGAGATGAAGGATAGATAGAAAGTCCTCCATGGTTTTAGTGGAGGAAAACATAGATACAGAAGAAGGGAAAAAGTTCTCTCTCGTTATTTAGTAACGAAGGGAAGGAGAGAAAAAAGATGACACATAAGTTATTGACAGCAGTGTGCGCTTTGGCTTTAGTGCTGGGACTTGTTTTCAGCGCTTCGGCCGCAGTGCAAAACGTAAGAGTAGGCGGAGACATTGAGGTTAAAGGTATCTACCAACGCTCCTACGATATTTACAATGAAATTGAAGTTGGTCCGCTTACCATCTACGACAACAATCCTGTAGTCCATGATTATCTAATGCAGAATGTCCGCTTATATGTGGATGCTGCTTTGACGGATAATGTGGAAGCGTATGTTCGTTTAATTTACACGCAGGATTGGGGTATGGGAGTAAATATTGACGACGTAGAATTAGACCTCGCTTACCTGACATTGAACGAGATGTATGGTTATCCGTTCAGTCTAACAATAGGTATACAGGAACTACTCTACGGAGAAGGATTCTTAGTGGGTGATGGTGTACGTCCTGCGACTATAGATTCGTTAGGAACTGCTTACCAGTATGATACCCGCAAGTCCTTCGATGCTATCAAGGCAGTATGGGACTATGAGCCTCATCAATTGGACCTATTTATTGCCAAAATAGCTGAAGGTTCCGCTGTTAGCCCAGTAGGAGCTGCTCCTACCGATACTGACCGAGACCTCTATGGAATTAACTGGAACTATGACGGCGGTGTCTATGGTCTGTGGGACCTTGCATTGTTCTACGATAGAGTAAATACGCTTTTCAGTGAAGACGAAACCCAGACATGGGCTTTGAGTCTTCGCGGTGAAGGCACTATGCCCCAAATTGATGTCGGCACCTTGGCTTTAAAAGGTGAGATAGTCAGAGAATGGGGTACAGTTGAACCTGCTTTGCAGCCAGTAAGTGCTACCACTGGTGAGAACGAAATACTTAGCGCATGGGGCGGTTATGTTGAAGGTGAATATACCTTTGATAACGTCTATGCGCCGTATCTCGGCCTCGGCTACATCTATATGAGCGGTGATAATGATGATTCTGATCCGATAGAACAGTTCAATCCGCTCTATGAAGATGAAACATACGGTGAGATTGCCGAAGTGGTCTATGGTCTGTATTACCTTATGGGTGACACGACAATGACCAATGCAAGCATATGGAAGATTTCTGCAGGCGTAAATCCTACAGAAAATACATCTCTTGATTTAACTTATTATAGCTTGTATGCGCCTCAACCAATATTCTCAATCACTGGCGATTTGGATGACCAGAACCAATACATCGGTTCGGAATATGACTTGGCATTCACTTATAACTACAGCGAAGATGTCACATTCGGGCTTATGTATGGGATATTTTTACCTGGCAAGTTGTTCAAAAATGGGACTGATGACTTAGCAGCTTGGGATATCAGCCTTGACAACGCTCAGGAAATAACTGGTTCAGTGAAAGTTACATTCTAACGTAGAATACAACGAAGAATATACCCCCTCCGATGTAACATCGGAGGGGGTTCTTTTTTATCCGTCCCGACGTTACGTCGGGACGGATAATCCACCTTGTCTGATTATTTTAAAAATCAAAAATCGCATATGATATAATTACCGCGTATATAGGGTATCAGGATACCAGAGTATCAGGGGATAAGATATCAGGAAATTAGTTTATCAGGCTATTTTATATTAGTTTTTCCTGATTAATCTGATATTCTGAGTGCTGCGTCCTGATATCCCGATGTTCTGACACCTTATTTTCATTAAAAGCATATATGCAAATTCCCCAAAATTGTTTATCTAAAAAGATAAAAGAGCAATTATTTTTCTGGCAGGGTGACAATGTTGAAAACCTTGTCGAGAAACTGGAAAATTCGGAAAGTTTTCTTGCGGCAAATGATGGAGCGGAACTATCCGAAATTGTTTATTTATTGTATTCGGAAACTCCTAAGAATAAATCTGCTTCTTATAATTTAGCTATCGTGGCCGAATCATTAGAAGACCTGCAAAACAAAATTGCTTCGGCGAAAATATCGCTTAAAGGAAACCCCAAGTTCATTAGAGATTCGAAAGGCATATATTTTTCTTCTTCTCCTTTGGCAAGAAACGGGAAAATCGCTTTTCTTTTTTCCGGGCAGGGCTCGCAAAGGCCCAATATGCTTAGGGATTTAAGGGTCATTTTCCATCAGTTCGGTGAAAGCGTTCAAAAGGCGGACACGGTCCTTAAAAGCCGTCTGCCTAAATTATTAAGCGAATATATATACCCGCCAGTTGCATCCGACCCCGAACAAGAAAAACAATACATGAAGGAACTGACTCAGACAAACGTCGCTCAACCCGCGCTCGGCGCTGTGGAAGTCGGTTTATTTAAAATTATGAGGTCATTTGGCATAAATCCTGAAATGTTGGCGGGGCACAGTTTGGGAGAATATGTTGCTTTATATGCGGCAGGTGTTATGGAAGAAAAAACGCTTTATGAGTTGTTGGAATACAGAGGCTCCGCAATTATAACTTCCGGCAGAAAAGGAGGCTTAGGAACAATGCTTGCTGTTGGCGTAGGAGCAGATGAAATTAAAAACATTCTAAATGATATTTCCGGGGTGTATATTGCTAATTTAAATTCGCCGAAGCAAACAATCCTTTCCGGGGATGAAAAGGGGTTAGAATCGGCAGGCGCTGAACTTAAGGG
>JAQURI010000082.1 GCA_028715665.1 Candidatus Ratteibacteria bacterium | reverse complement strand
TGTAAGCGGCAAGGGAATAAAGAAACTGAAATCCGAAGGAATAGATGTCGAGTGCGGCATTCTTGAACAGGATGCCGGAAAAATAAACGAAGCATACATTAAATATATAACCCAAAAGATACCTTTTGTTGTTTTGAAGTGGGCTATGAGCATCGACGGAAAAATAGCAACCCACAGCGGCGATTCAAAATGGATTTCGCACAATTCTTCCCGGGAATATGTTTACCGTTTAAGAGGCAAATTTGACGCAGTTTTGATAGGCATAAACACACTCTTAACAGATAATCCCCTGCTTACTACTCATGGTTTAGGGGTAAAAGAACCGAAAAGGATAATCGTCGATGAAGAAGGTAAAATCCCTCTGGATTGCAACTTGTTGAAAACCGAGGGGGGACAAGTCATAGTTGCCGCAACGGACAAAATAAGCAAAGAAAAAATAGAGAATTTGAAAGAAAAAGGGGCGGAAGTTATCGCTGTCACGGCCGAAGAAGGAAAAGTCAACTTGAAAGAACTTATGATAGAATTAGCAAAGAAAGAAATTACTTCCGTATTGGTCGAAGGCGGCGGGACGATAATAGCTTCCTTTATAGAAGAGAAACTTGCCGATAAACTTATAGCATTCCTATCGCCGATAATAATCGGCGGCAAAGACGCAATTTCTCCCGTTGAAGGCAAGGGAATAGAAAAAATAGCCGATGCTATAAAAATACGAGATTTTTCCGTAAGAAAAATGGGAGAAGACGCAATAATAGAGGGATATTTTGACTAAAAATTTAAAAGTTAAAACGCAAAAGGCAAAATGAGTTTTGACTTTTTACTTTTGAGTTTTGAATTCTCGAACGTAGTGAGAGACACATGTTTACCGGAATAATAGAAGAAATAGGAAAAATAGACAAAATAGAAAAACACGGAGATACTCTGGAACTTACTATAAGTGCGCCGAAAATATGCAAAGACAGTAAACAAGGCGACAGTATCTCCATAGACGGAGTTTGTCTTTCCGTAACAGCTCTTAAAAAAGACCGATTCAAAGTGCAAGCAGTGCGCGAAACGCTGGAAAGGACAACGCTTTTAGACATTAAGGAAAATAGTCCGGTAAACCTTGAAAGGGCAATGAGACCAACCGACAGATTGGGCGGACATATTCTAACCGGCCACATAGACGGGATCGGTAAAATATCGACAAAGAGCAGCGGGGAAACTTTTAACTTAACAATAGAAGCTCCTTTACCATTGATGAAATACATTGTGCCAAACGGCTCTATCGCTATTGACGGAATAAGTTTGACGGTAAAAGAAGTAGAGAAATCTTCGTTTAAAATAACTATAATCCCCTATACGACTTCTTTTACGACAATAGGAACGAAAAAAATAAACGACAAAGTAAACATTGAAATAGATATACTGACAAGATATGTGGAAAAAGCTATAGCAGGCAAAAGAGAAACCATTACACAAGAGTTTTTGAAAGAAAAAGGATTTCTATGAAATTTACTCCCATATCTTTAAATAAAACCACACCTAAAAAGGTGTGGAAGTTTGCAAAAATTGAAGACGGGGCAAAAGAACTCAAGAAAGGCAACTTCGTAGTTATTGTAGATGACGAAGACCGAGAAAATGAGGGGGACCTGGTAATTGCGGCAGAAAAAATCACCCCCCAGGCAATCAATTTTATGACCAAGAACGGCAGAGGTCTTATATGTGTTGCCTTGCCCGAAAAAAGATTAGACGAACTAGAACTCGACCTGATGGTAAAAGATAATGAGGACAAGTTTAAATCCGCATTTACTGTTTCGGTCGACACAAGACATAATACTACGACAGGAATATCCGCTCATGACCGGGCTATGACGGAAAAAACGCTAATCAACCCAAAAACAAAACCTAGTGACTTAGTAAAACCGGGTCACATCTTCCCATTGAGAGCAAAAACAGGCGGAGTATTAGAAAGAGCAGGACATACGGAAGCGGCAGTCGATTTAACGCGCATCGCAGGCCTTACCCCGGGAGGAGTAATATGCGAAATAATGAATGACGACGGGACAATGGCGCGGCTCCCCGAGCTCAATAAGCTTTCTGAAAAGTTAAATATTCCCATATGCACCATAAAAGATTTAATCGCTTTCAGGAGAAAGACCGAGAAGCTCGTAAAGAAACTACTTACAACGGATTTACCGACACCTTATGGCGATTTTAAGCTTAGTCTCTATGAATCTTTGATTAACGATGAAATCTATCTTGCATTGGTAAAAGGAGAAATAAAAGGCAAAAAAGACGTTCTGGTAAGGGTACATTCGCAATGTTTAACGGGAGATATATTTGAATCATTAAGATGTGATTGCGGGCGACAACTCCGACAGTCTCTGAAAATGATATCCAAAGAAGGAAAGGGCGTTCTACTCTATATGCCGCAGGAAGGAAGAGGAATAGGATTAATCAATAAATTAAAAGCCTATGTTTTACAGGATAAAGGCAGAGATACGGTCGAAGCAAACCAAGATTTGGGATTTAAAGCCGATTTGAGAGATTACGGCATGGGTGCGCAAGTTTTGGTAGATTTAGGGCTTTCCACCATACGGCTTTTGACAAACAACCCGAAAAAGATCGTCGGCCTACAGGGTTATAAACTGAAAGTCACCGAAAGAGTGCCGATAGAAGTCCCTCTTAATAAGCGTAATCGTTCTTATCTAAAAACAAAAAAAGAAAAAATGGGACACTTATTGAAGAAGATATAGTAAAATAGTAAAAACAGAATATAAAAAAGGAGGTTTAGATGGTTAAAACTTATAAAGCTGACTTGCTCGCCAAAGGCAAAAAGTTTGCCTTGGTATGTTCGCGCTTCAACGAATTCATTACGGGGAAACTCCTCGACGGCGCAATAGATACACTTACAAGGCACGGTGTAAAAGAAAACGAGATAGAAGTATTCTGGGTCCCGGGTTCGTTCGAAATAACTTATCTTGCAAATAAACTCGCCCAGAAAAAGCGATACGATGCGATTATATGCCTGGGCGCAGTAATAAAAGGAGATACATCACACTGGGAACACATCGCAAAAGAAGTTACAAAAGGCATCGCCCAAATTTCTCTTGCAACGGGTGTACCCGTAATCTACGGCATAATTACCCCTGATACACTCGAACAGGCAATCGAACGCGCTGGAACAAAAGGCGGAAACAAAGGCAGAGATGCCGCATTGGCTGCTATCGAGATGGTAAATCTGTTCGGGCAGGTGAAGTAACTGTTATCGTAAAAGACAAAAACAGTGCTCGGTTTTCGAAATACTCTAAAGTTTGAACTCAACATCTTCTTTACCGAAAGAGAATGATAGAAAAACGCAATATCCTTATTTTCATTGCTATTTCATTTGGTCTGTCTTGGCCAATTGTACTCACACTGGATACTTTATGGCCAACCAGCATAAAGATATTATATCTCAGTCATGGTTTAGCCATGATGATGCCGGGTTTAGCTTGTGTAATTATGCGCAAATGGATTTCAAAAGAGGGTTTCTCCGACTGTGGGTTCAGAATTGGAAATCGTTTAGCATATTTAATTGTTATTTTTTCCTGTCTGCTTCTTTGGGGGCTACCAACACTTGCTGATGTGCTTTGGGGGGGAGGGAAAATAGGAGATTATTCTCAACAATTAATAATTTTTACTGTTGCAGCTTTCTTTTTATATCTAATACCAGCTTTCGGAGAGGAACTGGGCTGGCGCGGTTTCCTTCTGCAGAAATTTCTGCCGATGGGAAGGCGAAGAGCACTAATACTTCATGGTGCGATATGGGGAGCATGGCACTGGCCGATATTATTCGCAATGATGCTAAATGGTAGTTTCATTACCCCTGAATTAACCCGGCAATATGACTCCAAAACACTTCTAATAATTACAAGTCTTGGCACAGGCATGGTTGGTATGGTCATTGCTTCGGTTTTTCTTGGGGCTGTTGCAGGATGGTTAAGACTGCGGTTCGGCAGCATCTATCTGGTTACTTTCTGGCATGCTTACTACGATTACTTTCGCGATATACTCGGGATATGGTTCAAACCTGGCGGCATAATTAAATTAGGAATACTATTCCCCATGGCCATAATTTTCTTATTGGGTATAATCATTCTATCTAGCAATTCAATATGGGGTCCAAGAAATACCTAATATCTTAGTTAAACATGAGCTCAAGACGAAAAGCAAGGGAATTGGCTTTGAAAGTTCTTTACCAATACGACCTCACGAGTATAGATTGGAAGGAAACTTTTAAACATTTGACAGACATCCTAAAAATAGATAAAGAAGGCAAAAGTTTTGCGAAAGAACTGGTAAAAGGAACACTTAAAAACCTTGAACTTATCGATTCCAAAATCTCCGAATTTTCAAAACACTGGCAAATTTCGAGAATTTCCGTGGTTGACCGAAATATTTTGCGTATTGCCTGTTATGAGATGCTTTTTTTAAAAAAAATACCGCATGCCGTATCAATTGACGAAGCAATAGAATTAAGCAAAAAATATTCCGCAACGGAAAGCAAATCATTCATCAACGGTGTTTTGGACGGAATTTGTAAAAGCTTAAAAAAAGAAAGTTAACAATGGTTAAAAATGGTTATCAAAGGTTAACAAGAGTTACAAAATATTTTAAGCAACCATTATTAACTGTTATTAACCTATATTAACTTTTATTAACCATTTTTTATTTAACCAACATGAATTCGGATAGTTTTACTCCCATGATTCAGCAGTATCTTACGCTGAAGAACAAATATCTGAACGCGATACTTTTTTTTCGCTTAGGCGATTTCTACGAGACATTTTTCGAAGACGCCAAGACCGCCTCCAAAGTCCTGCAGATTGTCCTAACTTCAAGAGAAGCTGGAAACAACAAAAAAGTCCCGATGGCTGGTATTCCCTACCACGCAGTCGAAGGATATCTGGCAAAACTAATCCGCGCGGGCCATAAAGTAGCGATATGCGAACAGATGGAAGACCCCAGCAAAGCGAAAGGGCTTGTCAAAAGGGAAGTCGTGCGTGTCATCACTCCGGGAACTGTAGTTGAATCGGCCCTTTTAGAAGATAAGGGCAACAATTATATTCTTTCATTTTTTCCCGGCAGAGATAAGGTCGGATTTTCATTTCTTGATTGTTCCACCGGGGAATTCAAAGTTTCGGAAATACCGCTTGAACAGTTCCCCATAGAAGTTTCGCGTCTTGCGCCTTCGGAATGTCTACTGCCTGAATCTGCGGCAAACGAGAATAATTGGAAGGAAAATCTTAATCACAAAATACGCACTTTTACTCCCTACCCCGATTACAGTTTTTCGCCCGATGTTGCGACACAGACATTAAAGGAACATTTCAACGTTTATTCTTTGGACGGGTTGGGACTTCGCGGGCTCAATTTAGCAATCGGCTCTGCCGGAGCGCTTCTGGAATATGTAAAAGAGATGGAAAAAACCAAACTTGAACACATCACCAATATAGAACTTTATTCGCCGTCCGACTTTATGCTTTTGGACGAAGATACACAACGCAACCTTGAACTCTTAAGAACATTTTTGGGAGACGAACGCCAAGGCACGCTTTTTTCGATACTCGATTCAACTCTAACCCCCATGGGCGGCCGCTTATTAAAGCGATGGATGCTCAATCCCTTATTGGACGCAAAAGCCATAAATAAGCGTTCGGAAAGCGTGGAGGCATTCACAAAAAACACTCCCCTGCTTGAAGAACTTAGGCAGAATTTAAAGGAAGTTTACGACCTTGAGCGCATCATAAGCCGACTCGATACAAATGTTGCAAAAGGAAAGGACCTAATCGCATTAAAACAATCGCTTAATAAAATCCCGCAAATCAAACAAATATTCAAAGAATGCAAGACCCTGCCGCCTTTACTAAAAGAACTTTCTTCCGAACTTGACGAAGTGAAAGAAGTCCGCGACCTGATAGAAAAAGCAATCGTCGATAATCCGCCTTATATTCTGACCGAAGGCGATGTCATAAAAGAAGGATACGATGCAGAACTTGATAAATTAAAAAAAGCATCAAGAGAAGGGAAAAGCTGGATTGCGGGCTTACAGGCAAAAGAACGCGAAAGGACGGGAATCAAATCGCTTAAAGTAGGATTTAATAAGATTTTCGGCTATTACATTGAGGTAACCACGGCAAATCTTTCTCAAGTTCCGGATCACTACATCCGCAAACAGACATTGGTCAATTGCGAAAGGTTCATAACAACGGAACTAAAAGACAAAGAATCTCTCATAATCGGCGCGGAAGAAAAAATGAGAGAAATGGAATATGAAATTTTTCTGCAAGTTCGTGCTTTAATCTTGAAAGAATTAACCAGAATAAAAACGACCGCCTCTATCATAGCAAATATGGACGTTCTATCTTCGCTTGCGGATACTGCCCTGAAAAACGATTACTGCCGCCCCGAAATAACAGAGACAGGAAAAATCCAAATAAAAAACGGACGCCATCCGGTTTTGGAAAAAGTTTTAACCGACCCGTTTATTCCCAACGACACACTGCTTGATAATAAAGACCACCAACTGATAATCATAACCGGTCCGAACATGGCGGGTAAATCTACATACATAAGGCAGATTGCTTTGATTGTTTTGATGGCACAGATGGGAAGTTTTATCCCCGCAAAAGAAGGAACAATTTCCGTCGTTGACAGATTATTCACGAGAGTCGGCGCGACCGACGACTTAACAAGAGGCAGGTCAACATTCATGGTCGAAATGAACGAGACAGCGCAGATACTTAGAAACGCAACGCCGAAAAGTTTGATAATACTCGATGAAGTCGGAAGAGGCACATCCACTTACGACGGCGTGTCGCTTGCATGGGCTGTTGCCGAATACATCCACAATAACCCGAAACTATCCTGCAAAACATTATTCGCAACACATTATCACGAACTTACGGGGCTTGTTGATTTCTTAAAGCGAGCGCAAAACTATAATATCGGCGTAAAAGAATCCGGCGGCAAAATAACATTCATAAGAAAAATACTTCCCGGCGCGCAGGACAAAAGTTACGGA
>JAQURI010000081.1 GCA_028715665.1 Candidatus Ratteibacteria bacterium | reverse complement strand
AGTTTAGGCGTTTTTCCGTCTAACGCTTGACAATACATCATCGGGTTACGTTTATAGACTTCGTTGAAATACGTTCTTTGAAATTTCGTACAGAAAATCACGAAGTCAAAAGTTTCAAGGGGTTCCCCTGTCGACTTATCCAGAAAAAGCATGTCATCTTTCTGGATCGAATAGACTGTCGGTTTAGGGACGAAATCTTCCCCGTAATAAGCCGTTTGTTCTTTTGTAGTCATTGCGAGTGATGCAGTTGGCGTAATAACATTTGACATTACTGTTACATTTTCCTTTTTGATTAGATTATTTGACATTAATTTTCCTCCTTTAAAAATCTTAATATGTCATCCTCTTTGAAAAATTGAACTAATAATTCCTGTACTGTATCAGCAACTGCCGATTCTCCACCGGCTTGTCAGTCCCAGCCTGTATAATCACAACCTGCACTTAATCCGGCAATTTTGCCATTTTTTAGTTGGAAAATGCCAATCCAATCGTTTCCGTCATGTTCTCCTTCGCATTTTTTTATTACCTTTTCCACATCTTCACGGATAAAATCTGCATATTCAAATGCTTGTGACCAATCATAATCACAAAGTTCTAGTAATATTTCACCGTGACCTTTGAAGCAATTATTACAGTTCATTGTCCTTGTAATGCTTCTTTTTCCATCCATCCGTAACTGCTGTATAGTTACTGACATTTTTATTCTCCTTTTTGATAAATTGTTCTTTAATCATATCAAAACTTACGCCTTATTTTTGACTAAATATCCTTTTTTGATATATATTTTTTGCATTTTCTGGATGTATTTTATGTGCTGAAGATATTCATCTTTTACATTTTCAGCATCGAATTCTTCTGCATATTTGTCGATGTTTTCTATCCATTCGTTTATTTCTTTTTCTTGGCATCCTATAATTATAAATCCAATCTTTGAAAGACATATCGGCCATCTTGAACCTTCTATACAGAAGGCTGTGCCATTCAAAATATCGCCGGACATCCGGGAATTGCCGGACATCCAGGAATTGCCGGACATCCGGGAATTGTCGGACATCCGGGAATTGTCGGACATCCGGGAATTGCCGGACATCCAGGAATTGTCGTATAACCGGGAATTGCCGGACATCCAGGAATTGCCGGACATCCGGGAATTGCCGGACATCCGGGAATTGTCGGACATCCGGGAATTGTCGGACATCCGGGAATTGCCGGACATCCAGGAATTGTCGTATAACCGGGAATTGCCGGACATCCAGGAATTGCCGGACATCCGGGAATTGCCGGACATCCAGGAATTGCCGGACATCCGGGAATTGTCGGACATCCGGGAATTGTCGGACATCCGGGAATTGTCGGACATCCGGGAATTGCCGGACATCCGGGAATTGTCGTATAACCAGCAATTGCCTTCTTGCGATAAATTTTCTTCTGTTTCAACGAATCCCCCAATCTGTCCTTTTTTCACATCGCTGAAATCACGCAGGGCAACTACTCTGCCCTCTAAATTAATTTCATATTTTTTATCCATAATTTTCTCCTTTTTTTGGAATTTTAACGCAGAAACTTTTCTGCGTCTTTAAAAATGGCAACAAAAAATCCGGCATCTCTAAACCGGAATCCTTGAAACCATCATAATTAAAACTACTTTTCTGCATTTCATAGAGCGATGCCTTTCTACCGTCAGGCAAAAAAACTTCCGATATGCCCGAATTGTACAATCTATTCAATTTCGACTTGACTATTTCCTTCTCCTCTTTTTTGCTCAAAAATTCGTATTTTTGAATTAACGACTGAGAAAGGAGATGAATGTTAGTTTGAACGGGCATATCCATACAATCAAACATATGTTCCTCTGCGTATTGCTTGCGCCACTTTGCGAAATCTTCGGGAAGATAATATTTTTTCAAATCTATTTCCCAGAAAGCTGGGTCGTCAACGTATCTCTTTTCTGAGATACATTTTCTTAGTTTTTGCAATACAAAAATTATTTCCTTTTGAATTTTTCTGTTTTGCTTAATTGTAAAATGTTTTGCCGGGTGAATCCCGGTTCTGTCTACGTAAGTAAGATACCCCTGTCTCATAGGAGGAAAATAATCTTTTCCTATGCGCAGAGGAAATAAACAATAGGATTGGCATTGATAGATAGTATGTGAAAATGGAATTTCATCTTCCATTTTTTGCGGGGAAGTTGACTTTATCTCCCAGAAAAATGGTTTTCCGCTGTTAAACTGAGGGTGAAATATAACGTAATCCTCATGTCCTATGTCGCATTTCTTAAATGAACTCCACGGTATAATTTCAGCCTGTTTGAATATCTGTAAGCCAACAGGCGAAAATCTTTTTCTAATTTCCGTGACTTCCGCTTTCGCCTCTATCGCATGACCAATATCAAAAATTCGCTGCCGGTATCCGTTAATTACCGGCTGAAACAGACCCAGTGCCTTTGCTAAACGACAGCGTGGGTCTATCCCTGATTCGGAAAGTCTAAGAAGTTTTGGATCAAATTTCATTTTTTCATCCCCTTTCCTTTCTGCAATCAGGACATGTCGGCAAAATAACTTTGTCTTCGCAAAAATATCTTCCACATTTTTGACAAATAGAAATTTGCATCATTTCACCTCTGGTAAATTGTGTCTATCCCTAACGTCTGCACCGTTTGCAAAGTCACGAAGTGAAGACTGAATCTTTTTCGCTTCTTCACTGTCGCAATCCAAGCGGCAAATATGATAACACAATTGTCTTATAAGTTGTTCGTCAACTTTCATGCCGAAACTTCCGCACCATAGCGGGAACGATGAAAAATCCAGGTTGGCACCTGTCAGGTCGGCACCTCTCAGGTCGGCACTTCTCAGGTCGGCACCCGTCAGATTGGCACTTCTCAGGTCGGCACTTCTCAGGTCGGCACTTCTCAGGTCGGCACTTCCCAGGTTGGCACTTCCCAGGTTGGCACCTGTCAAGTCGGCACCTCCCAGGTTGGCATACCTTTTTTCTTTTTTTGCTCTGACAATTTCCCGACATGCGGGCCATAGCCAAATTTTACTTTTTTTACTTCGTTTCATTTTAACACCTCCAAAATTATTTAGATTCCTCATTATTCATTTTTGCCCAGAAATGATGATTTTTACCCGTTGCCTGCTTAAAAATATCATTCAAAGCGTTATCACTCCAAGACGGAGGATAAGCGCAATTTCTTAGATGTATATTTATTATAATTGTCAATGCGTCCAATTGTTCATCTGTTAAATTTATTTTCATTTCTTCACCTCCATTTCTTCGACTTGCGAACGATGAAAAAGATGATATGCTTTCGGGTATGAAAAAGATGATTCTTTTTCCTCATCCTCAATTTTCTTACTATTCGCTGTTACCCACGTTATTCCTTGCAATGTGGATTTTTCACCCTTTTTAACACGGAAACCATTGTCAAACCAGCCCTGATAAGTCTTTGCATCAATTACTGGCAAACCCTCTAATCCTTGTTCAGCCATTTGACCGGCAATATAACAAAATCCACCTACTGATACTTTTAAACCAGAAGCGTGGAATGCAATCATTATCTGATGGTCTTCAGGAAGACTTTTGGCTAATTGCCAGCGTCTTCTCATTTCCTTGAAATATGCCTGCTTTTCCTCTTTTGTGAATTTTTGCTTTGTGGACATGTTATACTCCTTTACTATTTTCTTTAATAGTAACATAATTTTATTTCCAAATTGTTCCCAAATTGTTAAATCTTTATTAACTTTTTTTCTTAGATAAAAAAAATAGCCCCTTGCGGGGTTATTTTTGCTTAATATTAGGTTTTTATTAGATTAAACTCTAAGTCTATTTAGAATTATTTTGTTTTCATCCGCCTCTCCCGTTCTAATCTTAATATCATGAAGGATTTCTTTTGTTTCTTTGCTTATCTCAACAGACTCCATATCGGACATTTTTTTGATTTCATATTCCAGATCTTCCTTGGCTTTTTGTTTTAAAAATTCTATATATCCAGTGACATCACCCTCTCCACCAGTAGGGATGTATATAATTATATGCAATTCATCAGTTTGTTGATTCCAGGATTGATATTCCCGGATCCTACTGATTATTAACTGGTATTTTGTGATACCAGTTCGGAACATAAAGCCTATAATAGTTTCGCCTGTCTCTTCACCAGACTCACCGCTTCCGTTGCTCCAGTCTAATTGATAAGATATTCCGTATAATTTATTTTCAGAAAAAACATAGAATACTTCTGAATTTTCTCTCCCTCCATCACAATATTGATACTCAGAACTGCTTCCCATTTTTGAAAGCAGACCTTTTGGTTGCGCCGCTATTTTTATAGAGTCGGCATTTTTTATTAACTCATATATGTCCTTACCGTATTTTTCAGCAATTGCGTTTTTAAAAAAATTCATTTTTTCCCCTTTCTCCGACTTCTCGCCGGACGTCACTGCAACTAATAACCTTCCTTGAAGGCACATAGCCCATTCCATTCATGGCCATGTTGTTGGGGGTCATGACCTGTGTATTCTGCCCCACAAAATGAATCTTCTTGCATACTTGGAATATGACTCTTCTCATATTTTTGACATCTATCACCGCAATGCTCACGCACTGTGATTATTTTTTCCTGTGGTTTCCTGCTGCATGCATTACACCTTCTAGAAGTGTCGCATTTACTCATGTCGAAAATACATTTCATGGTTATTCCTCCTTATTTTTAATTCCTTGTGGCGAATTAATTTCTATAGCGCAGATTCGCCATCTGCGCTTTTTTTTGACTATTCGATCGTCCACTGTGTTGGGAATCCTGCATCACGCCAGGCATTAGTTAGAGCTTCGATGTCCAAGCTATACATTTGAGAAACTATTTTTATCTCTCCATTTTCATCGCTTTTTTCTACATATACTTCTCTTTTCAAAAAATTATTCAGGAAAAGTGATGGAATAGTCACTATAATATCATATTTATCGCTGAAAAGATTGGAATCTCTTGCTTCTAATTCATCGAGTGTACATTCAAGATTACTTTCGCCACGCCAATCGCTTCCCGGTTTGCCAATGGAATTTTTTCCGTAGGGTCTTGTATATACCAAAATATGATTAAGGTTGGATACTCCCGTGACTTTCCGGGCATCGTCTAACCATGTTAAACCAGACAAATGTCCGGCAGGCGTTTTGTTTCTGTCAAAATACAGTACATTGGTTCTATCTTTATTAGGGACAAATTTTACTCTAAATTCCATTTTTATCTCCTTTTTGTCCGCCATCATGGCTGGCGTTGCCAAATTTTCTATACTTATTATATCACTTATCTAGCGAATAAAAAGAAACAAATTGTAAACTTAATATTAATTTATCGTAAACATTCCGAAATTCAAAAACCCTCTCGCTGTGATTGGCCAGTGTCACTATGAGAGGGTTTTTCCGTTAACGGTTTGGCGCTTTTTATATTCCCTGCGGTCTTTTTCCGGCATTTCTTATTATATCTACACCTAGGGAAAATATTTCTCTTCACTTTTAAACAACGGTACTTCCTCCTTTCACTTTATTTTTTCTGTTGTCGTACGTCCGGGTGCTGATTATGCGCACTGGACGCCGGACTCTATTTATATTATACTCATTTTTGCGCCTTTGTCCATTTCCAAATTGTAAACTTTTTATTATGTTTTTGTAAACATTGTGAAATGTTTCTCAATCGATGTCGCTAAATCTCGCACTTATGTCTCCATATGTCGCTGTTTTAAATTTTTTCAACAGATTTTTTGTGTACTTTGTACACTATGTTATATCGCTGAAATATATATGATTACTCAGATTGAAAAATGATATAGATTTAATATCACCATATGTCGCTAAATATCGCTAAATAATGGCGTGGTTGTCCCAAAGACATATGTTTTGAGGTTGTTTTGGGAAAATTTTACCCCCCATTTTTTACTTTTTTGCTTTTTTTATGATTTGATGAAAAATAGAATGTTAATGTTTATAACGGTTTGAAGCGTGTTTACATTTATTTAACATTTCGAATTTAGGGGGTTAACTATGTATTTGCGACATATATATTGATATAATGGTGATATTATTGAGATATAGAGATATTAGAGCGATATTTAGCGACATATAGGTATAATGTATTCATATGTTTATGTAATATATATATGTCGCTGTTATACTGCTATATGTCGTCAAATGTCGTCAAATGTCGCTGTATAATTGAAATAAACGGTGTGGTTATTGAGTTTTTGTGTTTGATATGTCGCAAATATGATTTATAGTACAGAAAAAAAACAAGCTGGGCTTAGAGATTATTGGAAAAACATATATATATAATATATATGTATAAACAAAAAAAAGCCCCTTGCGGGGCTAATCTTGGACTAAAACCTCCTCATAGTATAGAAACACCCAGTCAAACGGGTGTGGTGCCCCAGGGACTTTGCCGCCCCGTGCTACCACAAAACCTCCTCGGAATTTATTGCGGAATCCGCCTGGATTCCGTTCTAAGAAGTGAGAATCCTGGGTTTTTTTGACCCTCCAAGGGATTTCTTCGAACCCTTTGAACTTTTCAATCTTTTCGATGCAGCGGCGTTTTGCGGCAGTATCATTTCTACCATAATATTTTTCTGCGATTTGGATTGATGTCATAGATTCCTCCTTGATTTTAAATTCTATAGTTATTATACTACATACAAAGCAAGAGGCTTTTTTAGCACTGGATTTTTACGGAGTCCAGTCTCCGATTTTAATTTTGCTATAATTTGGGTGCCGCATTGGCACCCAGTCTCCGATTTTTTTTACTATTACACCTCCTCTTGAAGTGTAATTTTTATTTAACCAGCCCATAATGGGCTGGTATAAATCTACTACACCGAAACCTCTGAGGTTCCGGTGTAGATTTTGTAATTGATGAGCGTACTTACGCCCACCAAAATTTGCAATTATGTTTAAGATTTTTATCATTTTTCACCGCTTTCCGGGCTTTCGCCCTTGATTTTTGCGTCTATCTCATTATACCATTTACCTGCCAAAAAAAAAGAAACAAATTGTAAAACTTTTATATTATTTTGGTAACAAAAAACCACATCAATAATCACAATCATTTTTCAGATAAAATTAAAAAGAACGTTATAACCGAGCCATTTCAAATTGATACATCAAACACGTATTTGGCGTAACAATT
>JAQURI010000080.1 GCA_028715665.1 Candidatus Ratteibacteria bacterium | reverse complement strand
GGAATTGAAAAATAATGTTAAACGCGCCTGGTGGAAATCGGTAGTTTACCAGCGCGATGATATTTTCGGAATAGATGCAGCAATCCTAATGAATCCGAAAGTCTGGGAAGCGTCGGGACACGTAAATAATTTCTTTGATTTAAAAAGCGACTGCAAATCCTGTAAAAAACGTTTCAAAGTTGCGGATTTAAAAGACAAAAAGAAATGTCCGGAATGCGGCGGAGAATTAACCGAACCAAAAGCCTTCAATTTGATGTTTGAAACGAATTACGGCTCGGTTACGGACAAGTCCAGCGTGATGTATTTGCGCCCGGAAACAGCCCAAGGTATGTTTGTTAACTTCCTGAATATTTTGGATTCAAGACATCCCAAGCTTCCTTTCGGCCTGGCGCAAATCGGCAAGGCATTTCGAAATGAAATCACGCCCGGAAATTTCACTTTCAGGACGCGCGAATTCGAGCAGATGGAAATAGAATATTTCGTCCGTCCCGAAGAAGCAGACAAAAAATTAAGCGAATGGATTGAAGCTAGATTTGGTTGGTATCTCAATTTAGGAATAAACAAAAATAATTTGCGTAAACGCCCCCACGAAAAAAATGAATTGGCGCATTATGCAAAAGCATGCACTGATATAGAATACAATTTCCCTTTTGGCTGGAGCGAACTGGAGGGAATCGCCAACCGCACCGACTTTGATTTGAAACAACATGCAAAATTCAGCGGCAAAGACTTGCAATATTTCGACGACGTCAAAAAAGAAAGGTTTTATCCTTATATAATCGAGCCGTCGGGCGGCGTGGACAGAAGCGTATTGGCATTTCTTGTTGACGCTTATAGCGAAGAAAAAGTCAAGGATGATCTGCGCGTAGTTTTAAAATTAAATAAAGAACTATCGCCGACGAAAGTAGCAGTCTTGCCGCTTTTAAGAAATCGCCCTGAAATAGTCGAACTAGCCAAGAAAATAGCCCGTGACCTGAAAAAAGTTTTCGTTGTGGTTTATGACGATACGGCGGCTATAGGAAAACTTTACCGAAGGCAAGACGAAGTGGGAACGCCTTTCTGCGTAACCGTAGACGTGCAATCATTGGAAGATAAAAAAGTTACTGTTAGAGAGCGCGACAGTATGCAGCAGGAGAGAATAGACACAAACAATTTGAAAGAATATTTACAGAATAAATTAAATTCTGTCTGAACAAAAATTCACTCCGTTTATAATTAATCACAAAAGGAGAATTTTATGGAAAAGAGAACAAAATTTCTGCTCGATGAAAAAGACATACCGAGAAGTTGGTATAACATACAAGCAGATTTGCCCGAGCCGCTTCCTCCCGTCCTTCATCCGGGAACGGGAAAACCCGTAACGGGCGATGATTTGACTCCGCTTTTCCCGATGGAATTGATCAAACAGGAGGTGAGCCAAGAACGTTGGATAGAAATTCCCGAAGAAGTGCGGGACATATACCGTTTATGGAGGCCTTCTCCCCTATTCAGGGCATACAGACTCGAAAAAGCGCTTGATACGCCGGCAAAGATTTTTTATAAATATGAAGGAATAAGCCCTGCGGGAAGCCATAAGCCGAACACCGCGATAGCACAAGCATATTACAATAAAAAAGAAGGAATAAAACGGATTGCAACAGAAACAGGAGCCGGACAATGGGGAAGTTCTCTTGCTCTTGCGGGAGCTTTTTTCGGGATTGAAATAAAAGTTTATATGGTGGCATCCAGTTATCATTTAAAACCTTACCGCAGAATAATGATGCAGACATGGGGAGCACAGTGCGTCCCCAGCCCCAGCCCCGACACCAAAGCAGGCCGAGCAATGTTAGAAAAAGACCCTGACTGCCCCGGAAGTTTAGGCCTTGCCATAAGCGAAGCGGTGGAAGATACCGTAACACACGACGACACTCATTATTCTCTTGGAAGTGTTCTCAACCACGTGCTTCTTCATCAGACGGTTATAGGACTTGAAGCAAAAAAACAAATGGAGATGGCAGGAGAATATCCTGACATCATAGTCGGCTGTGTCGGCGGCGGTTCGAATTTTGCGGGAATGTTTCTGCCTTTTATAAAAGATAAAATCGAAGGCAAAAAGCCGAAACTGCGCATTATAAACGTCGAGCCTACGGCTACTCCCTCGATAACAAAAGGAATCTATGCCTATGATTTCGGCGATTCCGCAAAACTTACTCCTTTAATTAAAATGTATACATTGGGTCATAGTTTTATGCCCGACCCGATTCATGCCGGCGGACTTCGTTACCACGGCATGGCTCCGATTATATGCCATCTTCATCAATTGGGACTGGTAGAAGCAAAAGCAGAACATCAAATCGGAACATTCAAAGCAGGCGTGACTTTTGCGCGCTCGGAAGGAATAGTAAGCGCGCCGGAAACAAATCACGCCATAAAAGTCGCGATTGACGAAGCGTTAAAATGTAAAGAAACCGGACAGTCAAAAAATATACTTTTGGCCCACAGCGGACACGGCCATTTTGATATGGCATCCTACGAAGCATATCTTTCGGGGAAATTAGTAGATTACGCTTATCCAAAAGAAAAAATACAAGAAGCGCTGAAAGATTTACCGAAAATAAAAGAAAGTTAATAATGGTTAATAAATAGTTAACATGGGTTAACAATGGTTACGATAAAAAAACGAAATAAAAACTATGTTTTTAAAAGCAACCTTTATTAACCTTTTATTAACTTATGTTAACCTATATTAACTGAAGTCACTTAAAATAACGGAGGTATTACAACAATGAGCAAGAAGTATGTTTATTTTTTCGGCGGCGGTAAAGCAGACGGCAACGAGAGCATGAAAAATTTGTTGGGCGGAAAAGGCGCAAACCTTGCGGAAATGGCAGGACATAAAGATTTAAGACTGCCCGTTCCCCCAGGTTTTACAATTACCACGGAGGTTTGCACTCATTATTATAAAAATAGAAAGACCTATCCCAAAGAGCTTAAAAGCGAAGTCGCCAAAGCAATGAAAAAAATAGAAAAATTGATGGATAGAAATTTCGGAGACCCTGCAAACCCCCTATTGGTATCCGTGCGTTCAGGCGCGAGACGTTCAATGCCGGGCATGATGGAAACGGTTTTGAATGTCGGTTTAACATCAAAAACAATTCCCGGACTCATTAAGCAGAGCGGCGGGAACAGCCGCTTTGTTTACGATGCATACCGCCGTCTTATTATGATGTATTCGGATGTAGTTATGGAAAAAGCTGCCGGCATCGAGCCGAAAGATGAACAGGGCATACGTAAACAGCTTGAGAAGCTTATGGACCAGGTGAAGAAACAAAAAGGTTACAAGAGCGATACAGACCTTACGACCGAAGACCTTAAAAAACTATGCGGACAATTCAAAGCAAAAATAAAAGAAGTGCTCAAAAAGGATTTTCCGGACGAACACAATGAACAACTCTGGGGAGGCATAGGAGCGGTATTTGCTTCATGGAACGGCAAACGCGCAATCAGCTACCGCAAAATAGAAGGCATTCCGGATGATTGGGGTACTGCAGTAAACGTGCAAACAATGGTATTCGGAAATATGGGGAGCGATTCGGCAACGGGGGTTGCTTTCACGCGCAATCCCGGCAACGGCGAGAACCAATTTTATGGAGAATATCTTATCAACGCACAGGGAGAAGATGTTGTCGCCGGTATCCGCACGCCTGCGCCTATAAACGAGTATTCCAAATCCGAACATAACAAAGTTTTAAAAACACTTGAAAAAGCGATGCCTCAAATTTACAAAGAATTATATAGTTATCAAAAACGATTAGAGAAACATTACCGAGATATGCAGGATATAGAATTTACAATTGAAAAAGACCGGCTTTTCATGCTTCAATGCAGAGTCGGAAAACGAAATGGTCCCGCAGCGGTACGCATGGCAATGGACATGTTAAAAGAAAAATTAATTAAAAAAGAAGAATCAGTTATGCGCGTAACTCCGAGCCAGTTGGATGAACTCCTCCACCCCATTATTAATCCCAAGATGGAGTTAGCACATAAACCTTTGGCAAAAGGGCTACCTGCAGGTCCGGGCGGCGCAACAGGCCAGATAGTATTCACTGCCCATGAAGCAGTCGAATGGGCAAAACAGGGCAAAAAAGTAATTCTTGTCCGCGAAGAAACAAACCCCGAAGATGTTGAAGGCATGCGAGCCGCACAGGCAATTCTCACAGCCCGAGGCGGAATGACTTCTCATGCGGCACTGGTGGCGCGCGGCTGGGGAAAATGCTGTATAGTCGGCTGCGGGGCTTTACATATTGATTATGCCAAAAAAGAGATGCACGCTGACGGCAAAATGCTCAAAGAAGGCGACTGGATTACATTGAACGGAACAAAAGGCAATGTGTACGAAGGGAAACTCGCTATGATGGATGCATCCGAAGAAAATAAACTTCTTAATGATTTCCTTAAACTCTGCGATTCGGTGAAGAAATTGGGCGTCCGCACCAATGCCGATACGCCCGAAGACGCAAGGAAAGCAAGACAATTCGGAGCCGAAGGCATAGGCCTATTTAGAACCGAACACATGTTCTACGGCAAGGGTTCTAAAGAGCCGTTATTTCGGCTGCGTAAAATGATCGTTTCCAAAACATTGGAAGAAAGACAAAAAGCGCTGAATGAACTGTTCCCTTACGTAAAGAAAGATATAAAGGGGACTTTAGAAGCAATGGATGGATTACCTGTTGTCATCAGGCTGCTAGACCCGCCTCTACACGAATTTGTTCCACGAGATGAAGCTAAATTGGATGAATTAGCCAAAGACCTGAATATATCGCGGGAAGAACTTTCAAAAAGGGCGGAAGCACTTCATGAATCGAATCCGATGATGGGACACCGCGGAGTCCGGTTGGGCATTACTTATCCTGAAATAAGCGAAATGCAAATAAGGGCAACATTCGAAGCATCCGCGGAACTTCTCAAAGAAGGCAAAAAGCCATATCCCGAAATAATGGTCCCCGTCGTCTGCGATGTGAAAGAACTGACCGACCAGTTGGCAATCGCAAAAAAGGTATATCAGCAGGTTCTGGACAAATACAACATAAAGAAAATAAAACATATGTTCGGGACAATGATAGAAATCCCGAGAGCCTCTCTTGTCGCAAACGAACTGGCGGAAGTCGCTGAGTTTTTCTCTTACGGCACCAACGATATGACACAAATGGGCTTTGGTTTTTCACGTGATGATATCGGCGGATTCGTGCCTGACTATATACAAAAAGGCATACTGCCCGGCGACCCATTCCAAAGCATAGACCAAAAAGGAATTGGCGAACTGATAAAAATAGGGATTGAACGAGGTAGAAAGACACGTAAAAACTTAGAAGTAGGAATCTGTGGTGAACATGGCGGAGATCCTGCATCAGTTGAATTCTGCCATAAGGTCGGCATGAACTACGTCTCCTGCTCGCCATTCAGAGTTCCTATTGCGCGACTTGCCGCGGCACAGGCAGTATTGAAAGAGAAAAAATAATACATAAAGAAATTTACACCCTGCTCCGACATAACGCCTGCCCGTCAAATCTTGGCAGGCGGGTCGGAACAGAGATTTTATATACACCATAAACCAATCAATTCTACAAGGTGCACCTGAAAAACCGTTGACAACTGTGCTATCATTATCACGTAAATTAAAAGGAGGAACAAGAATGAGGAAAACTCTAATTTCTATTGTTGCTTTTATTATAACAATATTCATAGTTAATTCCCTGTTCGCATTACCAAATCCTGCAGCTGTGTATTGTCAAAAGATGGGCTATGAATATAAAGTAATACAAACGCCCGGCGGCGAAAAAGGCATATGCGTAGTAGCCGAAGGCATTGAGTTTGACGCGTGGGATTTCTTCACTGGTAAAGTGGGAAAAGAATACTCCTATTGCGCAAAGTACGGTTATGATACCGAGAACGAACGAAAAAATCATGGAGGATTTATTACCGATTGTGCCGTATGCGTATCCAAAGAAAAAAGTGCTAATGGCAAATCACTGGGAAAAATAAAAATGCTTGACCTCATGGAAGAGAACGGGGAACCGTTAAACAAAGATTTAATCGGAGAGGGCATCGATAATAAAGGTGGTTATGACTGCGAAAATTGTCCAAAGCCGGAAGAAGAATGCGATACATGCCCGGACATAGAAGAAACAAGGAGCATCAATAAGGTTAGCGTGGGAAGCTTGAGCAAATCAGGCAGTCTCCCTTCAAAGTTTGATTGGCGCAATAGAAGCGGCAAGAATTATGTAAATAGTATCCGCGACCAAGGTGCTTGCGGCAGTTGTTACGCTTTTTCCGCAGTTGCCGCCGCAGAGGGCGCATATAATTATGCAAAGAAAAAAGCCGGCAGTAAACGCGTGAAATTTTCCGAGTCTTTTATAATGTGGTGCTTAGGTCGTTTACCGCAATACTATTCTCATTTTTATGGTTGTGACGGCGCAGATTACGAGTATCAGGAACTGGATGCATTAACGACTTATGGAATCTGCACTAGAAGCGATTTCCCGTATACAATAATTGACCCGGGTTCTTGTACTCATTGGAACGAAAGCCCAATGGTTGATTTTTTATTATGGAACAGAATCCCATGCAAAAACGTTAGCGCAATAAAAAAAGCTATCAAAGCATTTGGGCCTATAGACGTCGCAGTTTACGCAGGACCAAAATTCCAGGCATATAGCGGCGGTATTTATAATGATTCCCTGACAGGCTGCCCAGGCAACCCTCCTTATTATCCGCAATGTTATTACACTCCCACAAATCATGCCGTAACTTTAGTGGGATGGAACAACAATAACGGAAAAGGGTATTGGATACTAAGAAACAGTTGGGGTAAAAGTTGGGGAGAAAACGGCTATATGAGAATAAGATACAAAGCAGCCAGAGTTTCCTGCGAAGCTACATATTTGATTTATACGGGATACTAAGTATCTAATGTCTCTTCCCTTAACTCTATCGAAATATTTTTACCGCATCAATTTATAAATAATTCAGTTTAGGACGTTCCGTATCAACGAGACAACTAATTTAATTATAAAACCTCACCAACTCGTTATTTTATAAATCTTATATTTATCGGATAGCGGTATTTCATTCCATCGTTGGCTTTGATGCCGGCGATAATCAGCATTATCAAATCAAATATTGCCAAAGCCGCCAAAAGTGGGATACCAATTACAATAAATATTAAAAGCCACGCAACTACACAAGCGATACTAACGGTTATCTGAAAATTAAGAGATTCCTTCCCCTGGTCGTCAACAAGAGGCGAATCGGCTTTT
>JAQURI010000079.1 GCA_028715665.1 Candidatus Ratteibacteria bacterium | reverse complement strand
TATCGCGACGACAAGTCCTTCCTTCATCAAATAATCTACTTTTTCGCCCTCTATTTTCACCTGCCTCGCCAAAGACGACGAGTCAAGGCGGGAAGGCAAGCCGTTTGATAAAATTGGGTCAGCGTTAAGATTTGCCGAAAAAAGAATAATGAAAAACAGGAAAAGAAGCCGGATTTTTGTCTGCATATTAGAACGTTACATATAGCATACAGCCATCTAATTTTCAAGGTAATTGCAGAAGTTAACTTAACCTCCTTGAAAATTAGAGAATGTAAAATGTAAAATGTAAATATCAAAATGACATACTAAAGTGTAAAATTCTCAGAGACACTTTTAAATTTTGATTTGTATTTTTGATATTTGATTTTTGATTTCGTTTATTGCAGACGCGATAAACGCTGTCCCTGTAGCTCAGCCCGGATAGAGCGCCGGCCTCCGGAGCCGGTTGCACAGGTTCAAATCCTGTCAGGGACGCTTGGTTTTCCGCCTTGGGCGGAAAACCATCCCGAAGCGTGCAAAAAGATTTCCCGAGAAATCTTCGAGCGGTTTACGCAAGGGAAGAACATGCAAAGCAAAAAATGCAGAGCAATTGAGCAATAGAAAATAGAACAATAGATAAAAAACTCAATCCACGAGATTGTTTTTGTCGCAGTTTAATCCCATCCCGCTTTTAAAAATGTTAAAATATAACTTATGATTGAAAGCGATTAGAGAGAAAGGGGCAAATTAATGGTTAAAATTGAGGACGAGGGCATTATACTCGAGCATTCCGAAAGCGGGTTTGACGATCAGGCAGTTTTAAATCCTGCCTGCGCGCAAAAAGACGACAAAACTTATATGTTTTATCGGGCAGTCAGGAAAGGCGATATGGTGTCATCGATAGGTTGTTGCCAGTTGGAAGAGAACAAAAAAGCCGTGAAAAGATTAGATAAACCGGTTGTTTTTCCTGAATATGGTTATGAACAAAAAGGAGTTGAAGACCCGAGAATAGTTTTTCTTGATGACACATATTATCTTTTTTACACCGTTTATGACGGTAAAAACGCGCTTTTTGCTTATGCGACAAGCCCAGACCTTATAAGTTTTACGAAACACGGTATAATTTCGCCCCGCATTACTTATGCCGAAGCAGGCAGTTTATTTGCTGCTTCCAATATAAAAATGAGAGAAAAATATTTTCTTTTTGCGTCATACATAATGCACAGGCAAGGCATTGATATACTGCTTTGGGAAAAAGACGCTTTCATTTTTCCCAAAAAATTCAATAATAAATTTGCGCTCGTGCATAGAGTACTTCCCGGAATTCAGGTAATATATTTTGACGATTTTAACGAACTTACGGATGATTACTGGAGAAATTATCTTGGGAATTTAGGCGAATATGTTATCTTGGACCCGCTTTATAGATTCGAAAGCAGAAATGTGGGGGGCGGCTGTCCTCCTATCGAGACCGAAGACGGATGGCTTTTGATTTATCATGGCGTGGAAGATTCGCGCCACGGGAGGATTTATCATGCCGCCGCCGCATTGTTGGATATAAACGACCCCACTAAGGTTATAGGACGTCTGCAATATCCTTTATTTTCCCCTGTCGAGAAATGGGAAAAACACGGAGACGTAAATAATGTCGTATTTCCCACGGGGACCGTTTTGAAACAAGACAGATTGTATATATATTACGGCGCGGCAGACAAACTTATTGCGGCCAAATCTCTGGATATAAAAGAACTTCTGACCGAACTGAAAAATAATAAGGATTCTATATAGAAATGAAGAAAACTCTCAAAGTCGTTTATTTGTCCACTTTTCCTCCCAGAGAATGCGGCATTGCCGTTTTTACCTCCGACTTGACGAATGCGATGGATAGTTTACTGGAACCGGCGGTCGAATCGAGGATAGCCGCGGTCAATATCGATGACATCTCCCGTTACAATTATTCCAGAAAGGTAATATTTCAGATTGACCAGTATTCGCAGCGGTCATATATTGAAACGGCTGAAAAAATCAACGCAATGGATGACGTGAAACTTGTTAACATCCAGCACGAATTCGGAATCTTTGACGGGGAGCACGGCTCATATATCGTCGATTTCCTTGAAGCATTAAAGAAACCCTCGGTAGTGGCTTTCCACAGCGTTTTGCCTTCGCCCGATAAGGGGCTGTATGATGTGGTCCGCCTGATAGCAGACAAATCAAATGGGCTGGTGCCGATGACGAATTCTTCGAAAGAAATACTTATCCGAGACTATGGCATAAAAGAGGAAAAAATCTCGGTGATTCCACACGGAATCCATCCCATTGCTTATACGCCGCCGGCAGCACATAAGCTTGCTTTGGGATTTGCCAAAAAAGCCGTTCTTTTGACGTTCGGCTTTCTTAGCAGGGGTAAAGGGCTTGAATATGTAATCGATGCGCTTCCGAAGGTAGCCGGCATTTATCCCGATTTCGTATATGTAATTCTGGGCGTTACTCATCCCAATATTCTGAAACAGGAAGGAGAATCATACCGTAATTTTTTAGTCCAAAAAGTACATGAACTGAAACTTTCCTCTCATGTTAATTTTTACAACGAGTATGCTTCTATTGATAAACTTCTTCGATTTTTGAAAGCGGCTGACATATATATATCGCCATCTCTCAATCCCAATCAGGCAGTTTCCGGAACGCTTTCTTACGCGCTCGGTTCGGGAAGGCCGGTAATTTCCACTGCTTTTGCCCAAGCCAAAGAGCTGGTAACCGCAGAGATGGGCATGCTTGTAAATTTTAAAGACCCGGCCGCTTACGCCGATGCTATCATAAAACTTTTGAAAGAGCCCGTTTTAAGAGAGCAACTCGGTAAAAACGCCTATTTCAGAACGCGCAATATGATGTGGGAAAATGTCGCTTTGGAATATTTGAAACTCTTTTCCCGATATTCTAAAAGTATAGCCGAAGTAAGCGAATATAAAAAAATCCCGCGCGTCAATCTGTCCCATATGTTCCGGCTTACGGACGATTTCGGCATAATACAGTTTGCAAAATTATCTTTGCCCGATGTCTCGTCGGGCTATACGCTCGATGACAATGCCCGCGCTTTAATAGTAGCGTGCTTGTGCTACGGCAAGCTCGGCGAAGCAATTAAGATAACCCATCTTAAAAAACAAAAAAGCGAGTTGCTCAAGCGCATAGCCACATATTTGAATTTTATGGGGTTTGTATTAACTCCCGCTTCGGAAAGCCAAGCCGGAAGTGAAGCTGTTTTCCATAATTACGTAAAACCCGACAGAACGATAGATATTGAGCTTGGCAAGAAAGAAAACCCGGATGATGCCAACGGTCGGGCTATTTGGGCTTTATCGGTTGCGGCTTCTTCGGGTTATCTCTCCTGGGATATAAGAAGCAAAGCTTTGGTTTTGTTGAATAAAAGAATAACCAGCGGTATTAAATTCGAGTCGCCTCGCGCTACGGCATTTTGCGCGAAGGGGATTTATCTACTTTTAAAAAGAATTAGAGAAATTGAAGGCAGGGATTTAAATCCGTCTCGTTGCGGCTCTTCAGGTGCTCCCGTTTTACTGCATCCGCTTCGCCGGGCTGAAGACAAAATGGAAAGCAGATTAATAGATGAGTGGCAAGTCAAGGCGGAAAAAATATTAATCATTCTATGCGATAGGCTGGTATCACTTTATCGCGGCGTGTCTTCTGCGGAATGGCAATGGTTTGAAAATTATCTTACTTACTCCAATGCCGTTTTGCCCGAAGCGCTTATTTTAGGATATAAATGCACCGGCAATAGCGACTACTTTGATATAGGCATAAAGACGCTGGGTTTTCTGATAAGCCATACTTTTATAGACGGAATATATATGCCCACCGGACAGGACGGCTGGCATCACAGAACGGGAAAACGCCGTTATTTCGACCAACAGCCGGAGGATACCTCGGCAATGACTTGTGCTCTTGCTACTGCATATTCGATAACCGGAAAAGATTTTTATAAAAAACTTATGTATGAAGCTTTTAATTGGTTTTTGGGCGATAACAGCATTAAACAGGTTGTTTATGACAGGACCACCGGCGGCTGTTATGACGGTGTAGGAGAGGGGTATATAAATCTCAATCAAGGTGCAGAATCCACTACTTCCTACCTTTTGGCACGGCTTGCTTTAATAGGGAAAAAAGGTGATCGCTAACAATTGAAGTTTTCATAGACAGATTAACGAAAGGAGGCCTTTAAAATGACCCGTCGAAGTAAAATCTCTGCCCGCAGGAAAAATTCATCGGCAGGCAGGCTTGCCCGCCGGTTGGTAGGCGAAACAGTCTGCGTGTCGGGTTATTTTAACCCCTTACACAAAGGACATGTCCGTTATTTTAAAGCGGCGAAAAAACTCGCAGACCGTCTTATCGTCATAGTCAACAACGATAGGCAAGTCGAAATGAAAGGCAGCACGCCCTTTATGGATGAGGAAGAACGCATGGAAATAGTTTCAGCAATCGAAGACGTTGACGAAGCGGTTATTGCGATAGATACAGACGGGACAGTAATTGAAACCTTAAAATCGGTCAAACCCGACATATTCGCCAAAGGCGGCGACAGAACGTTGGCTAACATTCCCGAAAAAGAAATATGCGAGAAGTTAGGCATAAAAATAGTTACGGGAGTAGGCGGCGGAAAAGTTCAATCGAGTTCTAAACTTCTTAAAAAGTTATATGGTAAGGACTAAAATAATCTGCACGTTAGGTCCCTTGTCTTCAAGCGAAACAGTTATCAGGAAAATGATGCTTGCGGGCATGGACATCGCCCGTCTTAATTTTTCCCACGGGAAACATCAAGAGTTGCTTCGCAGAATAAGCACAGTCCGTCTGCTGAATAAAAAATACCGCAGGCATATAAAGATTCTGGGAGATTTGCAGGGACACCGCATAAGAGTGGGCGAACTCGCCGAACCGCTTGAACTTAAAAAACGCAAGACGCTCTTACTTACGCAGGAAAAAATAAAAGGTTCAAACGGAAGAATTCCTTTCGATTATCAGGGGTCTCTTAAAACAATAAAAAAGGGCCGGTATATATTCATAGATGACGGCAATATCGTTTTGGAAGTAATCGCCGGCCACAAACACGCCCTAAAAGTCAAAGTGGTTGTCGGCGGTCTTCTTAAAGAACATAAAGGTATAAATATCCCGGACGCAAAACTGAAATTCGGCGGCATAAGCCAAAAAGATGTGCAAGATATTCTCTTTTGTGAAGAAAACGGCGTCGAATATATCGCGCAATCTTTTGTGCGGACGCCGAGCGATATTTTGGACGTAAGAAAATATCTTAAGCCCGGTTCAAAATGCCGCATTATCGCCAAAATCGAGAGTAAGGAGGGAATAAAAAATATCGACGGGATAATCGAAGTTTCCGACGGCATTATGATAGCCCGCGGAGATATGGGAGTTGCACTCCCCATCTACGAAATTCCTGTCATTCAAAAAATTATTATTAAAAAATGCAATCGTGCCGGGAAATTCGTAATTACCGCGACGCAGATGCTCGAAAACATGACCGAAAACCCTCGACCCACCCGCGCCGAAGTAACGGATGTGGCAAATGCGATAATAGACGGGACCGACTTCGTTATGCTTTCGGCTGAATCGGCAGTCGGCAAATATCCGGTTCAGACCGTTAAGATGATGAACGATATAATAAAATTCACCGAAAAGTATCTTAAAACTCTTTAATCTATTTAATTTATTCTATCGGGACTCTTTTAACTTCTTCTTGCACCACTACGCCATTCCTGATTACTTGTGTCTTTACCAATTTATAATCACCGTCTTCGCTATATCCCGAAGGTGTTGCTCTGACTATTTCCCGCGTTCCGTCATCATATGTTCTTGTATATTGGACGGTCCTATTTTCTTCCGCAGCTTCTTCTGCAGCGCGGTCCATTATATTGCCGATAGTCCCGCCTATAAGAGCGCCTGCAAAAGCTCCTACAACTCCGCCGCGCCACGGATTGTCTTTATCTATTAAAGCTCCGGCAACACCGCCGATAATTGCTCCCGTGCCCGCACCCGTCCTTGTATTTTTTGCCGGGGTGGCGCAACCGCTTATCAGAAGGGCAACAACAATAATACTTAGTAAGACCATATTCCCTTTCATTTTTTATCCTCCTTTTATTGACTATTATAACTTATATGGCAACTAATAAAATGTTTTAATTCCGCTTTTTATTGACTTTTCGTCCAATTTTATGCTATGGAAATTTATGTGAAAAAAAGAATACAAATAAAAAAAAGAGGTATTACCTCGGAACGAAACCCTTCGGATAACCTCTCATCGTGATTCATATAAAATATATAACATTAAAAATTACTTGTCCACTGATTGACTTTGGTTCCCGTGAATGATAAATTAAACTTGTATGGCAAAAAAAGCATTTAAACAAACGGTTCATCAATATACCGCAATATTTGAACCGGACGAAGTAAAAGGCGGATATACGGTCACTATTCCTTCTTTACCCGGTTGTATTTCTGAAGGTAATACCTTTGAAGAAGCATTAGAAAATATTCAGGAAGCGGCCGCCCTATATTTAGAAGTAATGGGTAAACGCGAAGAAGAAATTCCTACGGAAGATAGAGGCGTAATCGTTTCCCCGGTTCGGGTTCACGCAAAAGTTTAATATAACCACAGAATATGTCTAAATTGCCCGCTTTAAAACCGGAGCAAGTAATAAGAGCTTTGAAAAACGCAGGTTTTTCTTTTGTCCGCCAAAAAGGAAGTCATCGCATTTATGTAAAAGGCAATATAGGTATAACCCTCCCTTATCATAACAAGGATTTAAGAAAAGGAACTTTAAGACATATCATTAAACAATCATCTTTGACCGTAAAAGAATTTTTGGATTTACTATAAAATATGTCAAAAAAATATTACAGAGAATACGAAATCGGCGATAAGATAACCGATGAGTGCATACTCAGGCTTGCAAAGTTGTCCTCGTCTCCCGAAACCGAAGGACTCCTGCGCGAAATACTCACTACCGCCGTAAAATTAGGACTGGAATCGCAAGACAAAGGCGACCTCAAACTTGTCAATAACGCTTTAAAAGAACTGCGTTATTCCTTCAAAATTTTTTCTCCTTACAGAGACGTAAAAAAAGTCATAATTTTCGGCTCCGCAAGGGCGTCTAAAACATCGCCCGCATATAAAATGGCTGAAGAATTCGCAAAAAAGATAACGGCAAAGGGCTATATGGTCGTGACCGGCGGCGGTCCCGGCGTTATGGAAGCGGGCAATAAAGGAGCGGGACTGGGACAGGATTTTGCGCTAAACATCCGCC
>JAQURI010000078.1 GCA_028715665.1 Candidatus Ratteibacteria bacterium | reverse complement strand
CTTTTTTTGTATAGACCATTCCCGTCGGATTTGAAGGGGAGTTGAGTATCAATAATTTGGTTTTTGGCGTGATAGCTTCAAACAATTGTTGCGGCGTAATTTTGAAATCGGTTTCGGAACTTGTTTTTATGAACACGGATTTTGCGCCGGTAGTTTTTACCATTTCGGGGTAACTTACCCAATACGGAGAAGGGATAACAACTTCATCTCCTTCGTTGCATAAAGTCAAAATAACATTAAAAATGGAGTGTTTTGCGCCGCAAGATACGAGGATTTCTTCAGATAAATAGTCGAGGTTATTGTCGTTTTTTAATTTTTTACGGATAGCCTCCTTCAATTCCTTTATTCCGGAAGTAGGCGTGTATTTTGTATGACCGTTATCTATTGCTTTTTTTGCAGCCTGTTTTATATTAAACGGTGTGTCGAAATCCGGTTCTCCGGCTCCGAATCCTATTATATTGATGCCTTCCGCCTGCATTTTTTTTGCTTTTGCAGTGATGGCTAATGTCGGAGACGGACTTATTGAAGCTATTTTTTTCGAAATAAACATAAGTTATTCTTCTGTTTTATTGAATGTCTTTATTTTGTTTTTAACTTTTTGTTTTTTTCTTCGACTTTTTGGGCAAGAGTTTCTTTGTGTTCTTTTAGTTTTTGGCGTATTTGAGGATATTTTATCCCGAGAATCTGCATTGCAAGTATGGCGGAATTTTTTGCGCCAGCTTTGCCTGTGGCGACTGTGGCGACGGGAACACCCGATGGCATTTGGACGGTGGATAACAAGGAATCCAGTCCGCCGCAAACTTGTGTAGGTATAGGAACTCCTATTATAGGTAGCGTTGTCAGTGCTGCCATAACTCCCGCAAGATGAGCGGCTCCTCCCGCAGCAGCTATTATAACTTCCAATCCTCTTTTTTCGGCATTGGAGGCATATTCGTGGGCTTTTTTAGGAGTGCGGTGTGCGGATATAATGTTTAATTCATATCCTATGCCGAATTCTTCAAGAGTTCTCGTTGCTTCTTTCATTATTTCCAAGTCCGAATCGCTTCCCATAACTATGCCTACGAGGATTTTCTTATCCATTTTTGCCGGCCTCCTCTTTTAAATTCTGGTATCCGTAATGCGCTATGAGATTGTCCAGCAATATCATAGCCGTATAATTTTCCGCTACGGGCCAAACTCGCGCTACAATTGTAGGGTCGCGTCGCGTTATGGCGGCAAGTTCTTTGTTTTCAAATGTATATTTATCGATAGTATGCTGTTTTTTGTTAATTGTAGGAGTTGGTTTAACGGTCAATCTAATAATTATTGGTTGTCCTGTGGAAAGTCCGCCTGTTATTCCTCCTGCGTTGTTCGAATCAAAAATGACTTTGCCTTTTTCGGAGTGCATCTGGTCGTTGGATTGTGAACCGGTCATATCTTTTAGTTTGAAACCCGCGCCGATCTCTACAACCTTCACGGCACCGATACCGAGCATTCGGCCCAATTCGGCATCAAGTTTATCAAAGACAGGTTCACCGAGTCCGGCTGGTGCGCCAAGAACTATTACTTCCACTATTCCTCCTGCCGAATCACCTGTTGCGGATATTTTATTGCATGCATTTGTCATTTCTTTTGCCGCTTTTATATCCGGACAATTTAAAATGTGATGCACCCCGTATTTATCCTCTGTTTGTTTCGGATTTGATTTTGGAGCTTTGTCCCGTATTGCGTCGATTTCTTTTTCTATTTCAGCAAATACTTTCATCTTTTCCAGAAGTCGCATGTTCATATTTATGCGCCCTTTGATATAAATTTCTTGGTAAAAAGGATCATAATCACAGCGCATTTTTTTGTAAGAATCCGTATATTTCAAAGCTTTTAGATGGTCTATTTCCGGACATTGCACACAGGCAAGTTCTTTTATATAAGAAAACATTTTAATTCCGCATTTTTTAAGAATTTTTTTGGCTACATATCCGGCAGCAACAATGGTTGCTGTGTATCTGCCGCTGAAAATACCCGCGCCGATTGCGTCATCATCCGGTCCGTATTTTATAAAAGAAGCATATGATGCGTGCCCCGGCCGGGGCGTTCTATTTGTATCCTGATATTGTTTTATGTGGGTAAAGTGCCTGTCGAGGTTGGGAATAAGGATTGACAAAGGCGTTCCATTCGTGTGGTTTTTATTTCCTGCGTTTTCAATAGTGTCTTCGGCGTTTAAGCCAGTGTAAATAATCGGCAAATCGGGCTCTTTTCTGGGAGACGAGAGTTCGTCCGTTCCGGGTTTGCGTAGAAGTAAATCTCCGTAAATTTCCTGTTCGGTGAAAATCATTCCCGGCGGAACTCCCTGGATAATTGCGCTTAGCCCGTCCTGATAGGAACCTCCTGCTACCGTTACCTGAAAGAGTTTTCCAAAATGACATCCCAACATAATTCCCCCTTATGTTTTATTTATATAGAATGTTATTATAACGGCGTCTAAATATCAACTTATATCGGTGGCTATAACCAAGATAGAAACAGATTGGAGTTTCATCTGGATATTTTAAGTATTTTGTATATTAGAGTTCCTGCGGGAATTTTAATCTTGACTATTTCGTTTTCTTTATGTCCAAGCAAACTTTGTCCGATAGGGGAGGAGGTGGAAATTTTACCCTGGTCGTAATCCGCTTCTATTTCCGAGACAAGCGTATATTGGAATTCCTTCTGTGTATTCATGTCTTTTAATTTTACCGTGGAACCTATGGAAACTTTATCTTTGGGAATGTTTGTTTCCTCTTCGAGAATTTTTGCTTTATTCAATTTTTCTTCCAGTTCGGAAATCTTTATCTCGTTTAGAGCTTGGGCATTTTTAGCGGCATCGTATTCGGAATTTTCACGCAGATCTCCCAGAGAACGCGCATAATGCAAAGCATTGGCGATTTCTTTGCGCTTCACGGTTTTTAGAAATTTCAATTCCTCTCTTGATTTTTCATATCCCGCTCGGGTTACATAAATATATTGCATAAGGCGTTCTCTTTTTATAAATATAAGTTCCTAAGTATTTTTTACCCACGCACCAGTTCGCTTTCAGCGAGACGGCGCGGAGTTTCGCCTTTCTGAATCCAAGGAATTGGAAGGCCCAACAAGCATATCAAGAGCCTGCATGTATTTCTGAGATGTTTTTTGGATTATATCTTCAGGCAGTTGCGGTGCAGGGGGGGTTTTGTCCCAACCCAGCATTTCCAAGTAATCCCGAACGAATTGTTTGTCGAAACTCGGCTGCGGTTTACCCGGCTCATATTGGTCTTTTGGCCAAAACCTGGATGAATCGGGGGTAAGGATTTCGTCTACGAGGATAATTTCGTTTCCAATTTCCCCGAACTCGAATTTGGTGTCGGCGATTATTATTCCTTTTGTTTCGGCGTATTCGGCGGCTTTTTTATACAATGCTATACTTATATTTTTTAGTTTCATCGCCGTGTCTTTGCCGATTTTTTTTTCAATATATTTCCATATTACATTTATGTCATGTCCGGTTTCTTCCTTTGTGGAAGGAGTAAATATGATTTCGGGTAGTTTATCTGATTCTTTTAGCCCTTTAGGTAGTTTTATGCCGCAGATAGAGTCTGTTTTTTTGTATTCTTTCCATCCGGAACCTGATAAGTATCCCCTGACTATACATTCGACAGGCACAAGTTTTGCTTTTTTTACCAGCATTGAACGGTCGTTTAATATTTGTTTGTATTTTTGTAACCTTTGCGGAAAGAGATTTACGTTGTCGGTTATGAAATGATTGGCAACTATGTCTTTGGTGAATTCGAACCAGAATGCAGAAAGTTTTGTCAGTACTTCGGCTTTGTGCGGGACTCCGTTAGGCAAAACCGCATCAAAGCAAGATATTCTATCGGTGGAAATTATTAACAATTTATCGTCTAAATCATAGATATCCCTTACTTTTCCTCTTTTGAAAAGTTTTAAATCCGGGAAATTTGTTGAAGTTATCACTTGGCTGGACATTTTATATCATTTATTATATGAAATTAAACGGGCTGATGTATTCCCAAAATTCTTTTTAGGCTTTAAGCAGACGCTGTTTCTGTTCCTTGACGACCTTAAAGAGTTCTTTAGGCGCATCATTTGCATTTGTGCGGTAAAATTTTTCTACACGCTCCAATTTAGCGATATTTTCGGGAACACGTGTTGTAAATTGGTTGATATAATCTTCTTTTTTGTAATCCTTACGCAAGACTTTCCTGAAAAGCATTTTCAAGTCCTTATATACGGGGATTAGTCCTGTCGGTGATTTTATTGCTTTTACGTTATTATGGGCGCGTAGTTCCATCCATTTTATCCATACGTGTTTATCTCTTATACCGTTTAAGAATTTCCCTTCCTTGCTTCTTAGGAAATAATTGACTCCGAAAATAAAAGGAGGATTTTTAAGTTTTTTGCCAAACTGTAGATTATTGCGGATATATTTGCCCAAAGGAATTGAAACAAAGTCTTGTATGCTCATTACATTGATTTCGGATACGCCTTCTTTTCCTAAAGTTGCAAATGTCGTTTCGGTTTCCAGAGAGGCGCCATAGGCTATAATGCCGTGTTCCCAATCGAATGATTGTTGAACGGGCACATAAGCTTTTGCATCTCTTCCGCCGTACATTATACCTGTCAGTTCCACGCCGGAAGGATTGTCTAATTGCTGGTCTACATTGTCGAGCGCTTTTAACGATACGGCGTATCGAGCATTTTTATGAGCTGGCGGGATTTTGTTACCTTTGTTGTTTGTTTTATTTTCATACCATTTTCCGGAAAAATTTATTCCTTCTTTGGGCAGTTTGCAATCCATGCCCAACCAGTAAGGTTTCTTGTCCTTTACCAGTATGTTCGAAAAAATTACTTCTCCGGGAGTTGTCAGGACTTTATAAATAGTGGGGTCGTCAGAGGGCGTAATATTCTGAATAATACCGAAGATACCTGCTTCGGCATTTACCGCTTTTAGTTTTCCATCAATGTCGCGGAAATATGCTATATCGTCTCCCAAAATCGTTTCGCCGGGAAGCATAGCTGTAGCAGTCTTTCCGCAAGCGCTGGGAAAAGCGCCCGCAAAATAAGTTTTACGCTTCTTTGTACCGTAGACTCCCATTAGAAGCATGTGTTCCGCAAGCCATCCTTCTCGGTCTGCCTTACGAATAGTGAGGCGTAACGCAAGTTTCTTTAATCCTACGGTATTGCCTGCATATTGGGTGTTTATGCTGTATATAGTGTCTTCCGTATAATCAATATAAATGCGTTTTTTCTCTGGTTGCGCACTTACCATATTTTTATCTAAATTGCCTGCCGAGTGCAGAAAACAAAAAAGTTCGGATGGGAGGTTGCCTTGCCTGAACATTTCATAAGCGGGACGATAAAGTAAATCCTCGGTATGAGCCACATACCAAGAATCCGTACATTGCAAGCATGGGATACTGAATATCGAATTGGTTGGTCCCAGAGAGAGAAAGCGTATTATCATAGTGTGGTTTCTCATCGAGTTTTTCATTAATCTTTTTATTTCCGCAAGTCCTTTTTTACGTTCAATCTGATTAAGATTTTTGCTTAGAGTTTCTTTTTGGGGAACAAGATATTTTGTGACTTCCCTGTCTCTGCCCTGGTCTTCTATTCCGTCGAAGTGATATGTATGGCCGGGAATGGCTAAAGGTTTTTCTTCGCCGGTTGATATTGCTTGTTTTCGCACATAAGCAATGTCTTCTTTAGAATCAGTGCAAATAAATATTTTATGGGGAGCACATAATTTTGCGGCTTTGATTATGAATTGATGAACTTTAGGATTAGCTATTGCGCTAATTTTTTGATAATTCCTTTCATCCAATTCAGGTTTTAATATTTCCAGATAATTGTTTGATTTCATGGTTTGTCTTTCTGCTCCTGTCGTATCATTATACTAAATAAAAAAGAGCCAACAACATATCCTGTTTCCCACAAGAGAATCAAAGGATTGTATGCTGGCTTATTCCCCCAACCAAGCTGTTTTAAATTAGTCTTCTGTTATAGTGATGAAATATCAGGGCGAATATTATAATAAAAAGGCGAAGTTGTCAAATTATATTATGATTTTCTTTGTAACAAACTAATATTCCCCCCCAGTTTCTTGATGCATTCCGCAAAATTTGGAAAAGTTATTGATACTGCTTCTGCCGTATCAATAATTGTTTCTCCTTCAGTAGCAAGTCCCGCGATAGCGAGTGCCATTACTATGCGATGGTCAGAATAGCCGTTTACTTTTGCGGATTTTAGTTTACTTTCTTCTATTTCCAACCCGTCATCAAGTTCGCGTATTTTTGCGCCCATTTTCGACAGTTCTTGAGCCATTATTTTTATCCTGTCGGTTTCTTTGATGCGGGCTTGAGGTATGTTTAGCAGTCTTGTTTTTCCCTTGGCAAAACATCCCGCTACAGCCATCATTGGCAAAGCATCAGGGGTATCGTTCATATCTATCTCTATTCCGTTTAAGGTCTTTGCTCTTACGCGGATGAAACCTTCGGCTATTTCTATTTCTGCTCCCATATTTTTGAGGTAGTCTACCACGGCTTTATCGCCTTGCTTGTCTTCGAAATCCAATCCCCAGCAAGTTATTTCGTTATTTTGCATTGCGCCCGCTACGAGAAAAAAAGTTGCCGATGAAAAATCCGAAGGAGTTTTTTTCTCAAAAGCCGGATAAGATTGGTTGCCCGGGATATTAAATTTTTTTAAATGATTATTAGTGAATTGAATCTTTTCTCGTTTCAGCCAGTCCAAAGTCATTTCCACATACGATTTTTCGTATAGTAATGGGACATTAATTTCGCTTGCCGTATCGGCTAAAGGACTATTTATCAAAAGGCTGGTCAAATATTGGCTTGAACGGGCTTCAAGGGTCGTTTTTCCGCCTTTTAGTTTTCCTTTTATTGTAAGCGGGGGGAAATACTGTTTTTCTTTGTATGCAATAGACGCACCGAGTTCATTAAGAGATTGTACAAGAGGAGCAACGGGACGTTTTCTTGTTTGTTGGTCGCCTGTGAGAGTTATTTCTCCGCCTGAAATCAACGAGCAAGAGCCCATTACTATATTCAAAGTTGTTCCGGAATTTTTCGTGTCTATAATGTTCTTGGCCGGAACCGGTTTTCCGTCGAATCCTTCGATTTCCCATAAATTTTTTTTGATTTCTACTTTTGCGCCTAATATTTTATATGATTCGACGGCTGCGAGAGTATCTTCAGAAACAAGAGGGGAGAAAATTTTACTCTTTCCTTTTGCCAAACTCGCGATAGCTACAGCTCGTATAGTATGAGATTTTGATGCGGGAATTTTTACTTCGCCGGATAATGCGGATTTTTTTACTATAAAAGACTTGCTCATAATAAATATTAATTAATAGAAATACATTGAAATAAATTTACATGC
>JAQURI010000077.1 GCA_028715665.1 Candidatus Ratteibacteria bacterium | reverse complement strand
GTGGGGCAAGTATGGAGTTAGTCGGGGGGCAGTTTCGTGGAAGAAGTATACATTGGGGCGCTGTAAAAAATGTAAGCGGTTCGGCTTCCACGCTATTGAAAGACATCCTGATTTAGATAAGAAATGAACTCGCAGAATTAAAAATGCCTATAAAGATCGATTATGAAAAATGCTGCTGGAAAGATGGTAAGTGCATGTCGTGTTCGTGCGGCAGCGCTTGCGACGGTTGCGTTGAAGCGTGTCCTGTTGATGCGCTGAAGCGGGGAAAAATTGTTGAATATGACGCATCGCTTTGTGTTGACTGCGGCGCTTGTGTTGATGCCTGTAAATATAAAGCGGTTAAATTAATTGAATAATGTACAAATTAAGGTAAAGAGATTGTCATGAAAAGATATGTTTTGATATTTATAGTGGGATTCTTAAAGAAGATGACAATTGGAACGAGAAGAATCATATTTAAAACAGTTATTCTTTTTACAATTTTCGCAAACAGTTCTTTTCTTCTGGCACAACAATCTACAGGTGCCTTTGTGCTCCCGAAAGACGAACTCATTATCAGGGACAATTTGGCGACAGAAGATAAGGAATTAATTATAGAAACTACAGAGTGGAAGGTCGTATTTAGCCTTTTCTATAACGGCGGAATCTATCAAATGTTTGATAAGGTTTATGACCCCAAGATGCAGGATAATCTTCTTACCGGGCCGTGGTACTCTCAGGGCGGTATTTTTGATTATGACGTTTATTTATGGGGTGACCAGGAATTTATGACGACTGTTGGCAGGAACAATAACCCCGGACGCGCCTCTTTGGAGATTCTGGAAAATACACCAGTTCGGTTACGTGTTAGGCAAAAATGCTATCCGAGATTAAACAATGCCGATGGCCCGCGCAATGACAGGTTTATAGAATCGGATATGGTGCATACGACGACTGAATGGACTTTTTATCCCACAGGCAGGATAAATATAAAATTTGACGCTGTGGTTCCTGAAAAGAGGGATGAAATCCGTTCTCAGGGACCTGGCGGAGAAGGCAAGGGCATTAATGTTGAAGGGAACAGAGTAACCGCTGTTAACGGAACAAACTTTGTGGACCCGTGGGTAACGCACGGTGATTCTATCGAAAGTTCTAAAGGCGGTTGGGGTCCGATAGGAATTGACGATAGGATTGACGAAGACACTTTGATTTTATCTTCAGAGGTGGAGTTCGGAACTAATTTAGATTTTATTATCCGCAGGACGAATATATTGGATGAAACTTTTTCTATACATGCTGACGGAGATGATAGGGATTCGCCGTACATAAGTTATTGGCAGGGGGGAAGTAACGGCGATATCTTATTTGAAAACATGAGAGCAAGCGATTTGTTCCGAGACAGGACTCCGCCTGTTGAAGATGATTATGTTCTTGCGCATTGGACGCGTTCTCCGCGGCAGTTCGGAAGTTTGCTTGCATTTTATGAACTTTTCCGGGGCGCAAATTATTCTGTATTTAACGATACAGGTTATAAGAATCTTTCCTATACGCAGGTAGCAAGAAGAGGATGGCGAATGTTTCGGGAACATCATCGCTATTTCATGGCGCATCTTGGGACGGAAAAAGGAAAGATTTTACCGCGGATTAAAAGTGTTGCTGACGCTTTGCCCTATGCAGATGATTATCGTAATCCTTATGCAGAAGCCAGAGTAGGGAAATTGCAGGAGGGGGCAGGATTCCATCGCGGCTATAATTTGGAAAGCGGCGCTTATCATGTTGAAGCTAACGAAAACAAAATCGCAGAAATTGTTTTTGATACTATGCGCGGAGTAAGTGTTGAATCTGCGATTGCGTATTATGAACCTGCTATCTTTGTGTCGGGATTGAAGGCAGAAGATAAAAAATTGGTTGTGGAATTATCAAAAAATAATGGAGCCACTTTTGAAAAACTTCCCGGTTCTTTATATAACATAACAAGTAAAGCCGAATCATACCAGTTGGGTGCTGACGATAAACGCCTTGTACAATTGCTGTTCACTATCCCCGCCTATGCCACTGGCGAAAAAAAATGGGTTATTAGATTTAGAAAACTATAAAATAATGATTAAAAGAGTGTTTTATTATTTTGACTTATAATATAAAGTGAAATAAAATCTAACTGAGAAAATCAAAGGAGAGGTTAAATGAAAATGGAATTAAAAAAGAATTGCGCTTATTCTTTGCTTGTTCCTTCCAGTATGGGTGTCCGCATTATTCCTGTCGATAGACAGCCGGTCCATTGCAGCAATAATTTTGTTATGACCGTTACCAGCGCCGAAACGAATGTGGCGAGTGTTTCTTCCTATCTGGGGCTTCCCGTAAAGGTATTGACTGCTTTTGTAAAAGGAAGTCCAATCGCAAGATTGATTAAAGATAATCTCTCAAGCAGGCATATGGATTACGAAGCGAAGGAAGTTGAGCAGGGCGGGCCTTGGGGTTATCGCCATCAGTTTAATATTGCCGATACCGGTTGCGGCTCTCGCGGGCCGCAGGTTTATAACGACCGCGCGGGAGAGGTGGGGAGAATTTTGACCGCAAAAGATTTTGATTTAGAGCGGATTTTCGGCGATGAGGGCGTGCAGATTGTTCACATGTCGGGACTTTTTGCGGCGTTATCTCCCGAAACAGGAAACTTCTGCCTTGAGATTGCAAAAGTTGCTAAGAAGCACGGAACTCGTATTTCTTTTGACCTTAATTATAGAGCTTCATTCTGGAAAAACCGCGAGAAAGAGTTGAGGAAAATTTTTACCGAGATTGCAAACGTATCCGATATTCTTGTCGGCAACGAAGAAGATTTTCAACTTGCTTTAGGAATCGAGGGACCTGAAGCGGGCGGGAAAAACCTTGCCGAAAAAATCGATAGTTTCAAAAAGATGATTGAACAGGCAAAAAAAACATTTCCGAATGTTCTGGTTTTTGCGACTACGCTTAGAGAAGTTATCAATGTGGACCGCCATCTTTGGGGCGCTGTTATGTCGGTCGGAAAAGATTGGCATGTTGTCGAGCCGCGCGAAATAACCGTGCTTGACCGTATAGGAGGAGGCGACGGTTTTGTCGGCGGCGTGCTTTGCGCTATTTTAAAAGGTTGGGAATCGGAAAAATGGATTCAATTCGGTTGGGCAAGCGGCTCTTTGGTTACGACTCTTCTTACCGATTATGCCCAGCCCGCCGATGAAGAAGAGATTTGGAGTATTTGGAAAGGTAATGCGAGGGTAAGACGTTAATCGGACTGTCTTTTGGTTAAAAATTCACCTTGAGTGTCCCATTCTTCTTACTTAATTTCATTTTCTTTGTCTTTCCGTTTGATGTGATTTCATAATCGCCGTAAAAGCCGCGCGTTTTATAATTTCCGTTTTTGTCCGCTTTACCGGATGTCTTAGTCCACCATTTTTTGAACACAAGGTCATGATATGCTTTTACCTGCGCGGTAGGCGTCCAGTCCTTTTTCCACATTGCGCTGTGCGGTATCCAGTGCCCTTCTTCCCAGAAGCCCCACATTAAGATGGCTTCCACTTTCGGGTGCGCAAAGAGAATAGGGAAATAGGTCTGCATTTCTTCCGCCATTCCTTTGTCGTTATTAGCCATAAATAAACATTCGGTTATCTTAATGGGTAAATTAAATTTAGCGAGTTCATCCAGCATTTTTTGAACGTGTTCGGGAGAAGTTGACGCCATTCCTGACGATTCGTTTTTGCGGGATAAGAAGAAATGCCCCTGGCATCCGATTCCGTCTATGGGAACGCCGTTTGCCAAGAGGTCTTTTATCTGCATTATGTATGCGTAAGCGTTGAATCCGTGTTCTACGAGGACGCCGTAATCGTTTACAAAAAGTTTAATCTCGGGATTGCCGAATTTTGCCATATACGCCATTTCGTTTATTATGCCGTAGCCAAAACGGTGTGTATAAAATTCGCCCTGAATCATTTCATTGTTCAAATCGAATTCACTGATGCGGCCTTTGAAATGTTTCGTGACGCCTATTGCCCGGCGCCCTATCGCGGAGCGGAGTTCGGGATTGGGAAGTTTTCTTAGCCATTTCTGGACTAATTCTTCTTTTTCCCAAAATATGCAGTGGCCTCTCATCGGGATATTTAGTTTATGGCAGATTTCCCATATTTCGTCGGCAACGCTGTAATCAACGACATTCGGTTTCTTTTCGCAATCATACCATTTGAGCGCGTTTTCGTGGACGGCATAGTTGAAATTTTCAGAGAGAATTTTGATGAACATTTTTCTGTCTTTCTCGGGCATCGCGTTTTTGTGTTTTGTGGCTAAATGATTTGTTATCGCGGTGCCGAATAAAAATTCGTGGCGTGTTTGCTCTACTTTTACAGCAGCACCTTTCTCGGTCTTCACTATTATATCGCCCATACGTATTTGTGCGATAATTTCATCTATAGATTTTGTCTGCATAATTTCTCCTAATCGGAACTACGTTCCGATTAAAATTCTACTATTACTGTTCCGTCTTTCTTATTCAGCTTCACTTTTTGCGTTTTTCCGCCGGATGTAATCAAGTAATCGCCGTAAAAAGCGCGGGTTTTATATTCTCCGTTATTATCGGCTTTGCCCGAAGTTTTAGTCCACCATTTGTTGAATATTAAATTTCTGTAAGCTTCTGCCTGTGGAGTAGGCGTCCAGTCTTCTCTCCACATTGCCGTTTTGGGCTGCCAATGGTCTTTTGCCCAGAAACCCCACATAATTATTGCTTCAACTTTCGGCTGCGCGAATAAAATCGGGAAAATCCTGTTAAGTTCTTCGGCTATTCCTTCTTCTGTGTCGGCTCCGAAAAGACATTCGGTTATTTTTATCGGCATATTGAAAGCCGCGAATTTATCCAGTGTCTTTTGGATATGTTGGCTTGTTGCACCGGCTTTGCTGTTGGAGTCATTTTCGTCTGAAGTCAAAGTATGTCCCTGTATTCCGATGCCGTCTATGGGGACGCCGCTTGCCAGAAGATTTTGTATTTGCATTATATAAGTGTTAACGTTGTAGCCGCCGTCGGCAAGAACGCCGTAGTCGTTTACGAACAATTTGACGTCAGGGTTGCCGAATTTAGCTGCATATGCCATTTCATTTATGACTCCGTAACCGAGGCGTCTGCGGAAAAAGTCGCCCGATATCATCTCGTTATTAAGGTCAAATTCGTCGATGCGGCCTTTGAAGTGACGGGTCACGTCTATTGCATGCTCTATGACTTTTTTTCTGAGCTCGTCGGTATTCAATGCTTTTAGCCAATCCATCGCATATTTATCTTTTTCCCAGAATATACAATGGCCCCGCATAGATATGTTGCGTTCATTGCAGAGTTCCCATATTTCGTCAGCGGGCGCATAGTTGACTGAATCTTTTGCATATTCGGTGCTGTACCATTTAAGCGCGTTTTCGTGCACGGCGTAATTAAAGTTTTCTGCAAGGACCTCTAAATACTTTTCTCTGTCTTCTTTAGGCCATACCTGCCAGTTGCTCTCGGCGACACTGCTGTGGACTGCCGCGCCGAATAAAAATTCATGGCGTACTTGCTCGATTTTTACTTCGGCGCCTTTTTTGGTTTTTACTATGATGTTGCCCATACGGATTTCCGCTATGCGCGCGTCTATTGCTTCAGGCGTTATTTTTGCCGCAATTTCGGCTTCTTCCGCCGCGATTTGTTCCGGCGTTTTTTCCTGTGCAAAACAACAGGAGACAATCAGTGTGATTGCAACAACCAGTGAAAATATTGGCAATGCCTTCATTATATATCCCTCCTTAATTTCCATTGTTTTTTATTGACTACCGAAAATCCTGCCCCGTTGGAAATTCTCCTTATTAATTCCTGTTGCAAATGGTTGTAGTATTTACCCAACGGTTAAGAAATTTCCTGCGGGGTTTGCTTAATATATCATAAATCCAATTGTTTTTTATCTCCCACACCAAAAATTTTGGCGTGAGATGCTATAATTACCATAAAAAGAAAGAAGATCTTATGTTTACTAAATTTATTGTAAGCGTGCTTATCGCCGTTGTCATCTCGTTTTTGTGTTCGCTTGCAGAAGCGATTTTACTTAGTCTTAATCCCCTTACGATGCATCGTTTGCGGGCTAAAAGGCCCAAAGCGGCGGATTCTTGGGTAAGGATGAAAAAGACTATAGCGCGACCGATTGCGGCAATACTCATACTTAATACCATTGCCCATACCGGCGGCGCGACTGTTGCGGGAGCCGCTTTTATAGAATTATACGGGCAAAAAGTTCTGTGGGTATTCTCGGCGGTATTTACTTTTGTGATTTTATTGGGAACGGAAATTTTACCCAAAATCATCGGCGTAGCGTTCCGAGACCATTTGGCCCCGTATTTGGCGAGGCCTTTGGAAATAACAACAAAAATTCTGGGCCCTATAATCCGTTTGATAGAAAAGATGTTCAGCAATATAGGGCGCGGCAAAGAGCAGGAGCAAATTACGACCGGCGATATAGTGACGCTTGCTTCGCTGGCGCGTTCGGGCAAAGTGATAGGGCTTGAGCAGGAAAATATTATTGTGAATGCTATCCGATTGAATCATACGACGATTGACAAAGCGATGATACCCTGTCATAAGGTCAGTTTTATAAAAAAGAGCGATACGATAGAGGATATTATCAAATTAGCTGACAGTTCTAAGCATACGCGTTATCCGATAAGCAGTACCGACGATATCAGCGGCATTTACGGATATGTAAATATGAAAAGCGTGCTGCCGCATATTACGGCCGATAAAGAACAGATTACAAGCCAGGCGAAACCATTGCTTAAAGTTCAGTCGTCTGATAATTTGATGGTTGCTTTGACTACTATGGTTTCCAATAGACAGCACTTATTGGCCGTGCTTGATAGTAGAAAAAATTGCGCGGGAATTATTACAATGGAAGATATTGCCAGCGAATTGCTCGGCACTGATATAGAAATGTTCAAATAGCCTGCCAAAATTTGAAATTATTTGTCTATAATATAATAGCGTATCCCAGGTTTTAAAAGGAGGTTTTGAAAATGAAAGAAAGAGAAATATTTATCACAAAATTAGATAAAGAGCGTCTGGAAGAACTTATATCTGTAGCCGACGAATTCGGCAAAGAAAGCCATCAAAATTTGGCCGACCTTAAAATGGAGTTATCACGGGCAAAACTCATATCCTCGCAGAAAATCCCGCCGGATGTGGTGACCATGAATTCAAAAGTCGCCTTGAGCGATATAGACACGTCCAAGAAGATGACTTATACTTTGGTCTTTCCCAAAGAGTCCGATATAGACGAAGGCAAAATTTCGGTTTTGGCTCCGCTTGGGACGGCAATGCTCGGTTATCGAGTTGGCGATATTATCGAATGGCAAGTCCCGTCGGGCAAAAGGCGCATCAAAATAGAAAAAATTCTGTATCAGCCCGAAGCGTCAGGGGATTTTCATTTATGAGAAAGGTGTTAGCGCTGGGGTAATTTTTTATGCAAATTATTCGCTAACAAATTATTAGGAGATAATTATGAAAGATTCTTCC
>JAQURI010000076.1 GCA_028715665.1 Candidatus Ratteibacteria bacterium | reverse complement strand
TTCTACTTATTTTAGCGATTCTTTTCATCTCGCCTCCTTATTGCTTTGGTCGGGGCGGGAGGATTCGAACCTCTGACCTCTTGGTCCCGAACCAAGCGCTCTAAGCCAAGCTGAGCTACGCCCCGTAGGAATATCAAATATAAAATATCAAAAATTAAATATTAAAAATAACCTAATCTTAATAGGTTTTACAAAAACACCCATAAATTCCCGATTTGCTTCTTACTAATCTGTGTAATTTGTCTCTAAATCAGCGTAATCAATGCTCCAATTATAGAAGTTTATTATTTTCTTCTCAACTACATTGAATACTATTGACTAAAGTCAAATAGATTTGATATAAGAAATTCAAGATGAAAAAATTTTCTTTTATAATTATTCTTATCACAGTGCCCACGAAAAAAGAAGCCAAGAAAATATCCGACAAATTGCTGCAAGAAAAATTAGCCGCCTGTGTAAATATTATCAAGGGAGTAAATTCTTCCTTCTGGTGGAAAAATAAAATAGAAACCGCAAATGAGTTTCTTCTCACTGTCAAAACACGTTCGAAATTCTTCAATGACATCGTAAAGGTTGTAAAATCGCTTCACAGTTATGATATTCCGGAAATAATTGCTGTTCCAATAATAAACGTAAACAAAGATTATTTGAATTGGATAAAAAACAGTTTAAAAAATCTTCAATAATTTTTTTTAAAAATCATTGAATAAATATTCTAAATCATTCATAATACAAATTGAGAGAGGAGGTGAGAAAAAATAATGGCAAAGAAAAAAGCCAAAAAGAAAAGAACCGCAAAAAAGAGAAAAACAGCCAAGAAGAAAAAAAGAAGAAGCTGTAGATAAATAAATGGATATCGATGTTATTCCAAATTGGGGCTGGATCTAATCTGAACGGATGAATTGTTTATACATCGAGTTAGGACCAGCCCTGAATATTTTAACTCCTCAAAAACTTCCGCGGCAATTTTATGAAATGATTAAAAAATTTTTAAAACACGACCAGGAACTTACTTCAGGCCCAATTACGCCCAAAGTTCTTTCATTGACGGGACCGCTTATGGCGATAGCCATTCTCAATTCCACACTTAATTTAATCGACATGTTCTGGGTCGGGAAACTCGGTTCCGATTCGATAGCCGCCGTAGCAATCAGCGGAACTATTATGATGGTTGTTTTTGCCGCGCTTATAGGTTTAACCAGAGGAACGGTAGCGCTCGTTTCCAGGTATGTAGGAGCAAAAGACGCAAAAAACGCCGATGCCGCAGCAAGCCAATCCATTATGCTCGGACTAATCATAGCGTTTGCGGCAATATTAGTAGGTCTTCTATTTACGGAAAAATTACTTCTACTTCTTGGTGCAAGTCAGGAAGTTTTAAAAATCGGGACTTCATATCTAAGAATTCTTCTAATCGGCGGAATAACGATGGTTTTATTGTCGTTCGGAAATGCAATACTTCAGGCAGAGGGAGACACGGTAACTCCCATGAAATTCATGTTTCTCTCGAATATTATAAACATCGTATTGGACCCGATTCTTATATTCGGACTGAGCATAATTCCTAAAATGGAAGCAGCAGGTGCAGCATTAGCAACGGTTTTAGCCCAAGCCATTCCGGCATTCCTGGTCCTTGCGCTGCTTTATACAAGGCAATCTAAGGTCCATATACATATTTCACAGTTCAAAATTAAATTCGTTTTTATCAAAGAAATGATTAGAATAGGACTTCCGGCTTCGCTGCAAATGTTTTTTAGGAGCATAATGGGCGTAGTTTTGATGGGCATCGTAGCAAGTTTCGGAACTGCGGCTGTCGCCGCTTACGGAATCGGCATGAGGCTGCAAATGGTTGTCCTTATGCCCGCCTTTGCATTTGGCGGGGCCGCCGCAACTTTAGTAGGGCAAAATTTGGGGGCCAGAAAATCCAAAAGGGCCCAAAGAAGCGCATGGACGGCTACATCGCTTGATATGTGCATAATGATTTTAGTCGGTATCCTATTCTTTATTTTTGCACCCGGTATTATTCGTTTTTTCACAAAAGACAACGGCATAATCTCTCTGGGAACAGAATTCTTAAGAGTAACCGCGCCGTTTTATGTATTTATCCCGCTCGGTGTTGTTCTCGGACAGGCCCTGGCCGGCGCGGGAGATACCATGGGACCGATGTTTATCACTTTGATATCCCTTTGGGGATTTCAAATACCAATGGCTCTATTACTTTCCAAACTTTGGGGAGCCAACGGAATCTGGTGGGCAAACGCTTTTGCTTCCGTCTTGCACGGAACTTTCATAATGGGCTGGTTTATGACAGGAAAATGGAAGAAAAGAAAAATATCATCTATAGCATAATAATAGAAATAAATAGATATACATGGAAATACAGTGGATATATGTCGAAATATAAAATACTTAAAAGGACAACATATTTCAATTTATTTCAATTATATTTCTATTTATCTCTATAAATTTAATGGAGGTGAACCATGAACGTATACGAAGCGATAAACAAAAGAAGAAGTGTCAGAGCATATAAGAATAAACCGATTCCGGAAGATATCTTGAATAAGATTTTAGAAGCCGCAAGATTAGCCCCAACCGCAAAAAACAGACAACAATTCAAACTCATAGTTGTAACAAATCCTGAAACAATAAAAAAACTTGTAGAAGTTGCAAACAATCAACAATTCGTCGGCGAGGCATCCGCGGTAATTGCCGCCGTTGGGCTTACTCCAAACGATAAAATGCGCTGCGGTATTCCGACCGACCCAATAGATGTCGCAATTGCCATAGACCATATAACGTTAGCCGCTGTTGAAGAAGGTCTGGGAACTTGTTGGATAGGTTCTTTTTTCCAAGATAAAGCTTGCCAACTCTTGGGAATTCCGTCTTCCTATAAAGTCGTAGAACTTCTCACATTAGGATATCCGGCGGATTCACCGCGGCCAAAAACCAGAAAATCTTTAAACGAAATCATCTGCTACGAAAAGTTTTGTTAGAAACAATTTTATTTTCCTCTTGTTTCTTTTCGTCTGAGGTTCGAAAAATAAGAATGCGCAAACCTATGGGATTCGTCGCGGACATGCGCAAGAAAACGGAGAGATTCTATCCGCGGATTTAGGATTAGTATTCTAGAAGAATAGGATAAATGGATTCTGTTTTCGCCCTTTGCAATTCCCACAACGGGCATATTTTCTATCCCTAATCCATTAAAGACTTGTTTTGCAATACTCACCTGCCCTTTCCCGCCATCAACAAGGACCAAATCGGGCAAATTATCTTCGGAAAGCATCCGCCTATATCTTCTTTCAAGCACTTCTTTCATCATCTTATAATCATCTGACGTGTCAATGCTTTTGATTTTGAATTTTCTCCACTCATTTTTATTAGCAACCGCATTTTCAAATACCACTACGCTTCCGACCGCGCTTTTGCCTCTTATATTGGAAATATCTATCCCTTCTATTTTGAACGGTATCGACGACAAATTCAATCTTTCTTGCAAATCAATGGGAATATTTGATTGTTTATGAGCCGAAGGAAAGGTTTCCATTAATTTATATCCGGCATTATCGCTTGCCATCTTGAGTAGTTTTTTATTGGCACCCCTTTGGGGGACGGAAATTCTCACCGTTTTGCCTCTTTTTCTTTTAAGCCATTTTTCTAAAAGGTCTTTTTCTTTCAAAGCAACCGGCACAAATATCTCGTCGGGAATAAAAGAACTTGACGAATAATATTGTTCTATAAAAGACGGAACCGCTTCTTCTATTTCGGAATTTGCCATTGCCGTTAAATTGAATTTCTCCTGAGTCAACAGTTTGCCGTTTCTTATATTAAACAAAACAATCAAACCCGTATTTTTAGAGTCAGCATATCCTATAAAATCCTGATTTTTCCCAAGCAAGTTTGAAACGGTTTGAGAAAAAGATGCTCTTTGGATTGAATTAAGCTGGTCTCTGAATCTGGCGGCTTTTTCGTATTCTTTGGAGGCGCTCGCGTCATCCATTTTCTTTTTAAGATAAGAAATTAAATCTTTAGTCTCCCCAGCAAGAAACATCGAAACGTTTTTTATTATTTCCATATAATCTTTTTGCGAAACTTTACCCGTGCAGGGGCCTACGCATCTTGCAATGTGATAGTTAAGGCAGGGTTTGCCGTCTATTTTGGTCTTCCTGCAGGTCTTGAAAAGAAAAATTTTTCTTAGCAGCAACAAAGTCCTTCTTAAGGATTTTACATCGGTATAGGGGCCAAAATATTTTGCCTGCTTGTCTGCCAGAGGCGGGCGGGTGGGCAGGTTTTTAGTGTGCAGGTCGCGCGTTATATAGACCGTCGGAAAGTGTTCGCCTAAAGCTATCTTTATATAAGGATAACTTTTATCATCTTTCAACGTTACATTGTATTTCGGTTTGTGCTCTTTTATAAGATTGCATTCAAGTATTAGGGCCTCAACCGCGGAGCGGGTGACAATATAATCTATCGATGCGGTTTTTTTTGCCAGGATAGCGTCTTTGCCGGAAAGACCGGGTTTTTGAAAATGCGACTTAACTCTTTTCCTTATATTTTCCGCTTTGCCTATGTACAGATAATTATTGCTTTTATCTTTGAATACATAGACCCCGGGGCCTGAAGGCAATGTGCTTATTTTATCTTGAGTTCTCACGATTTAGTCAGACTGTTTACTGGCTTTTCTTACTTTTATCCATTCATATAGTTGCTGCATTTCTTTTACCTGGAAAATAAAGCAGAAAACAATGTAAGAAATAATTCCCGCAGAAATCAATAAAATCAAATTCAACCACGCCTTATTACTTTGCATCAAAGCGGGCAGGGATTTACTAAAATAACACACTACTCCCATACCGATGCTTGCCGAAAGAATGCGCAAGAAGGAAGAATTTATTGGCCGCATATCGAAAGAACGTATTTTCTTTTTAAGCAGGAAAAATAATATAAAGAAAGTAATGATTCCGGAAATGGATGTGGCTAAAGCTATTCCTCTCAACTTTAAAGGGAAAATAAGAATAGCGTTCAAAACTATATTTATAACTAAGGCCCAAACAGCAATTTTTGTGGGCGTTATGGTATCTTTTAGGGCAAAAAAACAGGACTGCAGTATTCTCTTGGCTCCGTAAGCAAACAACCCGATGCTGTAAAAGAATAAAACGCTTGCGGTTATATTAACGGCGTAAGTATCGAATTTATCGCTTCCGAATAAAGTAGAAATAATCGGACCAGCTAAAACCATAAAACCTACTGATGATGGAAGCATCACAAAAAATGTCGCGCGCAAACCGAACGAAAGTGTGTGTTTTAAATTGTCATGGTTCTTCTCTAAAACTTGCCTGGAGAACGTTGGTAATATTGCTTGTGATAAGGCAGTGCTAAAAATACCTAAAGGAAAAAGGATTAGTCTATAAGCATAATCTAATCCAGCTACTCCCCCTTCACCTACAATAAAAGCTAAAGAGCCAAATATCGAATCTACAATATTATTTAATTGATAAACGGCAGAACTAAAAACGCGAGGAATCATTAATTTGCCGATAGTTCTTGCCGCTGGATGATTAAAATTACTGGGAAATTTTAAACGAAAACCTTTCTTATATAGAATTGGAACTTGGACAAAAATTTGAAATATACCGCCGATAAGAACTCCTAAAGATAACCCTTTAGTCCCTTCTCCAAACATCAACGCAAATATAATTACAGACACATTAAAAAGACATGGCGCAAAAGCGGGAATTGAAAAATGCTTTAAGGAATTGAGTATAGCCATAGCGTAAGCAGCCAACCCTACCAATAAAATATATGGGAATAAAAGACGTGTTAACGTAATAGTAGTTTGTAATTTATAAGGGTCGGCGATAAAACCTGGCGCGACAATCCTCACAATGACAGGAGAAAATGCTATTCCCAAAAGCGTAATTAATGTCAGCGACACCAAGATAAGATTTAAAACAACATTGGCTAACTCCCAGAATTCTTCCTTAGAATGTTTTACGGTATATTCACTAAATACGGGAACAATTGCCGAATTTGCCGCACCCTCGCCTAAAAAATCTCTGAATAAATTCGGGATTTTAAATGCGATGACAAAAGCTTGAGCATATACATAAACTCCGAATAATCTAGCAATAACAGCAATACGAATTAAACCCAATATCCGCGAAATCAAAGTTGCGAAAGCTATTATGCCGGCCGATTTGGTGACGGATTTATTTGCCGAAGTGGTTTTCATTGGATTTGACTGTTATGCTAACACATCTTTTATTACGTCTCAATATATTATTGTAAAAATTGTCTTTAGAAAACTTTATGGTAAAATAAAGCTTTGGAGTGAATTAATATGCCTTTTGCGCCTATAGAATGGCAAAATAATAAAGTTAAAATAATCGACCAGACTTCCTTGCCCAAGAAGCTTAGTTACCTCTACATCCAAACTGCCGAAGAAATGTTCGATGCGATAAAAACCCTAAAAATAAGGGGTGCACCCGCTATCGGCATAGCCGCAGCTTTTGGATTATATTTGGGAATAAAAGATTACAAAACAACAAGTTTCAAAACTTTCGATAAAAAATTTAAAGATATCATAAAGTATTTAAGTTCTTGCCGCCCAACCGCATATAACTTGTTTGGGGCAATGGAAAGATTGCAGGATAAAGTCGGACAATTTAAAAAATATCCGATAGAAACCATAAAAGGCGCAATACTGGAAGAAACATTAAAAATACAGATGGAAGATAACAAAACCTGCCAATCGATTGGAGAAAAAGGCGCCAATCTCATAAAAGACGCAGATGCCATACTTACCCACTGCAATGCAGGAGGGCTTGCGACATCAGGTTATGGAACGGCTCTGGCTGTAATATTCAAAGCAAAAGAACAAGGCAAAAAAATAAAAGTATATGTAAGTGAAACCAGACCCTTACTACAGGGAGCGAGACTTACCTGTTGGGAACTGGCGCAGGAAAAAATCGATACAACTCTTATTTGCGATAATATGGCAGGCGAAGTTATGAAAGAAGGCAAAATAAATAAGGTTATAGTAGGAGCCGACAGAATAGCTTTAAACGGCGACACTGCAAATAAAATAGGGACTTATTCGCTCGCTGTTTTAGCTAGTTTCCACAATATTCCTTTTTATGTCGCTGCGCCTATATCGACTTTCGACCCTAAAATAAGAACAGGTGAAGACATTCCGATAGAGCAAAGAGACCCCGGCGAAATAGAAAATTTTGCCGGTAAAAGAATTACTCCGAAAGGAACAAAAATATATAACCCGGCTTTTGACGTCGTGCCGAATTCCCTGATTACTTGCATTATAACCGAAAAAAAGTTAGTTTATCCTTCTTATAGAAAAAATATAAAAAAAGTTTTATGAAAAGGGGGTGTAAATGTTAAAAAAAACCATTAAATCAAAACTTGGTTTCACCCCGTTAGAGATGAATTCGAAACAAAAAGATTTAATCCCGAAAAAAAATCTACTAATCAACAGCACCTCAAAAATATTTACTGGTTTTTACAGAAATGCCAAAAGGCATTTCTTATCTCTAACGGGGTTCACCCTTACAGAACTAATGATAGTAACATCCATATTAGGTGCCGTAT
>JAQURI010000075.1 GCA_028715665.1 Candidatus Ratteibacteria bacterium | reverse complement strand
TTCCGATCTTATGAAAGAATCGATAAAATCCGTTCTGTGGAAATTCAACATGAATAGGGCTCTTTATGAGTATGTAGACAAATTTTACGTAAATTCATTAAAAGAGTCCGACAGAATTCGCTCTCATAACTATAAAGTTTTAAAAGAAGCCGTAGCCGAAGAAAAAGTCGTCTTACAGCATTGGAACGAAGTAAACTTTATCGATTTTTCCGTAAACATAGACCAAGACGAACAAATTACGGAAGGTAAAGAAATTCAAGCAAAATGCCAGGTTTGGCTGGGGGAAATTCCCGCCCAGTTTTTGAAAGTCGAAGTTTTTTATTTATATGATGAAGAAAAAACTTTCGAAACAATACCGATGGAACTTGAACAAACAACGGGAAACGGCAGTTTCTATAAATGTTCATTTAAATTATTGGGATATGGTCCGCAGGATATAAATGCCCGAGTAAGACCCGCCAATAAAATAGTTGAAAACTTGCATCCCGAATTGATCAAGTGGGTAAATTAGGCACAAAATAATTTTTCACGACATGCTCCCAGCAGAGCTTGCAACTGTAAAGCGAAGCGTTTTCGAGATACTTCATCCTTGCCTTATCGTCAGTAGGAATAATTTCGAAAATAGAATTCGCGTATTTTTTAAATAATCTTTCCTCTATTGCGGTCCTTTTTTCTATAGTCAAATCGGTTTTCAGTTCTTCGCAATTAAGACTACTTCCATTGCATATAAAATCCAATGCGTAATATGGTTTTATTTTTGCTCTGTGGAAAACCTCATCAAGCAAAGAAACCGAACCGCATGATGAAGAAAGTATAGCGGCTCCTCCGAACGGAATTGTTTCAAGTTGCGCGATCCCAAACGGCTCATATATGGAAAAACCGAATTCTGCATCCGAAGCTATCCGCAAATCTATAAATTGCGTATCTTCGCCTACCCGCAATCCGCATTTTTTCATATCAAACCCAAATTGATTTAAAAAAACTGCTTTTATAGATTTTGACTTCTGATTAAAAATTTTTAAATAATCATGGATTTCCGCTTCCATTCCCATAAGATCGGGCCAGCCATACCTATGATTAACGGGCCAGCCATATTCTTTCTCCATGCGCAAAATATCTTCGGAAGGCCTGCCGGTAGCGATAAAAGTAGAAAGCAGAATATATACCCCTTTTAGGTTTTTAGAGTGAAATATTTCATCAAGATGATAAAGAAGCATTATGTCCCGCCACAGGCCCTTGCTGATAACCAGCCGCGTCACATGAGTCAATATAATATCCGGCTTAAAGCCGAGCATTTTTTCGGCATACCTTCGGATAAGGTTGCGGCTTTTTTTCTTTTGATTAAACGATATATTCTGCACCGATAAACCATTATAAGTCGCCCTAATTTTTTCGACAGGAGCATCGGGCACCAAAAAAAGATATTCCGCTTTTATCAAATCGCTTACCGCAAATATGCGGTCGAAATTTACCGCACATTTTATCAGCTCATTTCGCGAACTGGATTTTTGGCTTCCAAATACGTCTTCCAGCGACTTTTTCCCCTTTTCGGCGCGCAAGATATTATAAAAACTAATATCATGTCCCGGAGAACGTTCGACCAAAGTTCTCGCCGTAGAAACTTCATGTGCGACAAAAATAGTTTTATATGCCTTTTGTTTCCCGCCAAACTTCAAAATTATGGACAATGCGGAAGGAATTCCCATATATTCATGGGCAAAAATATAATATTCCGAATCTTTTTTATATAACCTGTCGAGTATTTCAAGGAAAGGGATTGCGATTCTCAAATACTGTTCATAATCCCAATCATGGTCATATAAATCCGACTGGATGCCGACTTTTTCCCATAATTTAAATTTAAATTTTGTTACTTTTTCGCGGTTCATAGAAGATATTCCGACTAAAAACACGTTCGCCTCGGTTTTCTTGGTTTTCTCGAACTCATCGAACAAAAACCTCCTGCCATAAACTATATCTATGCAATAATTTTCTATTATGTCCTTAAAAACTTCCCGATAATTGTCCTTGTCGAATCCATCTATACTAGAAAAAAGCAGCTCTCCCCCATCCTTAAAACTTTCATGAACATCGTTTTTATTCCCAAACAAAGGCCCGTAAAGGACGGTCTGCCCAAAAAAAGATTTATAAGTCGGGGCAGCACAAACACCGTTCAAGACCGCGCCAATACCACCCACTTTTTTCATTGCTTCATGAGTAACATGAACCGCTATTCTCATTTTGTTTCTCCGATAAATTTTAAACAGATTTATTTATTTTTACCACCCCACCAGGATATCGCCCTTCAGGGCGGGGATTCATACCCACACCCAATCTTTTGGTGTGGAGATGAAAAACCATTTCTTTTAACAATGCCCCACCTTTTAGGGCGGGGTGGTTCACTATTATGCCATTTCTCTTCAAATTTATACAGAGGCAAAGGAGAAAAAAGTCATAAAAAAACAGAACAAAGCTATCCATTAGTTTATTCGTAAAATGTAAAATATGACGATAAGTAAAAAGGAGGTAACCGATGAACTATATATCGCGTTTTTGTCTGTTCGTCATCTTCTTCACGGTTATTAACAGTATGGTACAGGGTGAAATCATAACGAAAACAGTCGAATATAAACATGGAAATGTCATCTTCGAAGGCTATTTGGCTTACGATAATTCTATAAAAGAGAAAATGCCTGCTGTTTTAATAGTCCATGAATGGATGGGGCTTGGTCCGTATGTCAAATGGAGAGCGGAACAAATAGCTAAATCAGGTTATGTGGCATTTGCAATAGATATATACGGGAAAGATATTAGACCGGATAATCCTTCCGATGCCGCAAAACAGGCTTCCATTTACCTCAATGACCGCCAGTTAATGCGTCAGCGTGCCCACATAGGGCTTGAAGAAGTTAAAAAATTAAGTTTTGTCGATAAAAAAAGAATCGCGGCTATCGGTTATTGTTTCGGCGGGACAGTTGTTCTTGAAATGGCGCGTGCAAATGAAAATTTGATAGGTGTTGTAAGCTTCCATGGCCTATTGACTAGTCCCCAAGCAAAAGAACAAAAAAATATCAAGGCAAAAATACTCGTTTTGCATGGCGCGGACGACCCTAATATTGCCCACGGTGAACTAGAGGATTTTGAAAATGAAATGCGTCTGTCTAAAGCGGATTGGCAGATTGTACTTTTTGGGAATGCGGTACACAGCTTTACCAATCCGGCCTCGGGCAACGATCCTTCCAAAGGTGCTGCATATAATGAAAAAGCCGATGAACGCTCCTGGAAAGCAATGAAAATATTCTTTCAAGAAATATTTGCAGATTCGCAAAATACCGAAACTATAACAAAAAACATAAAAGCACTCGCCCGCCTGTCGGATGCCAGAGGCAAAGATATCGGCACCGTCTCATTTGAACAAATCGGTCAAGAAGTCTTGGTAAAAGTTAACATACATGATATGCCGGAAGGTATACACGGATTCCATATTCACGAACGTGGATTATGCGAAACGCCGGATTTCGCAAGCGGCGGCGGACATTACAATCCCTTCCATAAACAACATGGGTTAAAAAATCCCGAAGGCCCACATGCAGGCGATTTGCCCAATATTTCTATAGACAGCGATGGAAATTGCGTAACCGAATTTTTCACCGAATTTATAAGCTTAGACCCCGCTGCACTAAATTCTGTTTTCAAAGAAGGCGGAACGGCCGTAATAATACATGAACGGCCGGACGATTATATTTCCGACCCCACCGGAATGGCAAGTTCAAGGCTTGCTTGCGGTGTAATTGAAAAAATATAAATTAATTTAAATCGGACACCCTCCAGTTCATTTCAGGAATTATAAATTCTGTTCTTTCAGCAAGGGAGAAGAGAGAGTATAATATATTTCAAAAATATCCCTTGCTTAAACAAGAGCTTCGGGATTAATTCGCAAGTTGACTTTGTATATAATTTACTTTATCAACATTCCGTAAATTATCTGCGAATTAAGGAGGACAGATGGAAGTAAAAGAGATAATGACAAAGGATATCAATTATATTTCACCTGAAACGAATGCTTACGAAGCGCTAAAAATGCTGCAAAAAATGCAGATCAGCGGTCTTCCGGTTATAGACGACAATAATAAACTTATGGGTATGTTTACGGAAAAAGAAGCATTAGCCGCAATACTGCCGAGCTACATCGAAAAAGTAGGCAGGTTTGTATATCGGGAAAACCCAAAAGCGTCAAAGCAAAAACTCTCTGCTTTTCGCAATGCAAAAGTAAAAGACTTTATGCGATGCGAAGTAGTTACAGTAGACGAAGACACCAACCTTTATGAGGCAGCCCGTATTATGCTAACCCAGAAGATAAGAAGAATCCCTGTGATTAATAAAGATAATGTAGTTGTCGGGGTAGTATCCCGTGGAGACATCGTAAAGGCTCTATTTGAAGAACAAATCTGATACCCTTATGAAAAATATAATTTTAAAATTCATATTACTTGTTTTTATATCTACCTCTCTGGGGTTTATATCTAAAGCCCTGGGATTGAATACTCCCCAAGTCCTGGCGATATCGATTTTCTCCGTTTCAATACTGGGGACATTATTTTTCTGGGATTTCCGTTTAAGTTTTGCATTTTTGGGAACATCCATATTGTTGATAACCCGCGTAATCGATTTGGAAACCTTGATTAAATCATCGTCCTTGGAGGTTATTCTTTTTTTGGTAGGCATGATGGTTATAATCGCACTGTTGAAAAATGCGGGGTTCTTTGCCTGGATCGTGACTTTAATTTTACGCATTCCCCGACTTACAGCCAAAAAGTTTGTTTTCTATATTGCCGCAATCTCTGCACTCCTTGCCTGTGCGGTGGATGAAGTCACTTCCATAATATTTATGGTCGCCGCAATATTGGAAATTTGCGATTATTTTGAAGTTGATGTTACTCCTTATATTATAATTTCCGTTCTGGCGACAAATATCGGCTCCGCCGGAACCGTACTGGGCAATCCCATAGGAATCTTGATTGCGAGTAAATCAGGCCTAACTTTTGAAGATTTCATTATAAAAGCATTTCCTCTTATGCTGTTTTGTCTTTTGACAACAATATTGATTCTAACATTGTGGTATAGGCGCTCTTTAAAAAAATTGGACAAACAAATAAAAGAACTGGGTTCCAATGAAATGTTTCTCCGTTTGATCTCTGTCCCTCCCGATAAACAGACAAAAGTCGCCCTTATTATCTTTGCCGTAACAATTTTCTTTATAGCTGTTTCCCATCGGCTTGATCTGTTTTTTAACCTGCCCCCCAACACCGTTTTGCTCATTATCCCTTTAATTGCCGCGGGGCTTATCATGATATGGAAACATAATAAAGCTAGAGAATTTGTCGAAAAAGACGTGGAATGGTGGACATTGGTTTTCTTCCTTTTTCTCTTTGCGCAGGCGGGAACATTAAAATATACGGGTGCAACCGATGTTCTCGCAAAAAACTTGGCGCATTTCGCAGGCCATAGTTCATCAAACCTCATAGGATTAGTCATTTGGATATCAACTGCAGGTTCAAGTATTTTAGATAATGTTGTTTTAGTAGCCGCATTTATTCCTGTAATACAGAGCTTCCAGGACTTGAATTTGAACCTGCATCCCTTGTGGTGGGCGCTTTTATTCGGCGGCTGCTTCGGCGGAAATATTACTCTTGTAGGTTCAACCGCCAATATTGTCGCTTTAGGAATAATAGAAAAAGAAAAGAAAATACGTATAACTTTTTTCCAGTGGTTTTGGATAGGACTTCTCGTAGGTGTAGTAACTACTTGTATCGTATGGCTTGCTTTGATATTCCTGCCGATTTACCGCTGAATTTACCCCCACACCAATTATTTATAGCAAATAGATTATATCCCACTGGAGAGATTCCTATCGTAATTATAAAAATTGGATTATGATAATTGGTGTGGGGGGTTTATTTCCAAACAAACCAGTTAAACAAATAACTTCCTATTACCGAAATGATGGTAAAAGGCAGTCCTATCTTAACAAATTCTGTAAATTTTATTGAATAACCCTTCTGCTTTAAAAGACCCGTTGCCACTACATTTGCACTGGCGCCAATGGGAGTTATATTACCTCCTATACAAGTGCCTAACAGCAAGCCGAATACATACGGATAAATCAACAGATTCAAAGAAGCAGTTAGGACTTTAACCGCTGAAATCATTGCCATCGTATAAGGGATATTATCCACAAAACCGGAAACAAAAACGGAAAACCAGACAATAACATTATAGAGAACAAAAGGGGTATTGCCGAGTTGGGATAATTTATTTGAAAAATCCTCAATAATTCCGCCTTTATTCAAACTCCCCACCAATATAAACAGCCCTAATAAAAGGAAAAAACTCGCCCAATCAACGTCTCTTCTAAGCGACATTTTTTCCTTATGGAAAATTAACTGCCAAGTGATACCGACAATTCCCCATCCTAGGCCCAAAAATGCGGGATAGAACGGGTATTTACCTGCAAAAACTAAAGAACCTATTGCAAAACTAAGTATGAATAATCCCAAAAGATAAAGCGGGAACCAGCTTTTTACTTTTTTTATTTTCAGAGAATCATCTTTAGGAGGAGTCTCTATACCTCGGAAGAACATATATAGAAATAAATAACCCAAAATTGCTCCTACCTGGACGGAGAAGAATATGCCGGGTTTGCCTCTCATCCAGAAGAAATCATTGAAATTCATGCCTGTCTCAAGAGCCATAATGAGACTAGGGCTGTCCCCCACCATAGTCGCACAACCCTGCAAATTACTGGAAATCGCCATACCTACAAAAAGGGGCACGGGATTTATCTTAAACTTTTTTATGAATTCAAATGCTACGGGAGCCATCAATAAGACTGTTGCTACGTTTTCAACAAAAGCGGAAATCAATCCCGTGATAACACATATAAGCAAACAACAGACAGGTATGGAAAAACCCTTTTGCAATATTTTTTCAATCCAAAAAGAAGGTATTCCCGAGAAAGCAAATAGATATGATATAACCGTTGTCCCGAGAAATATGCCGAGGACATTCCAGTTGATAAAAACAGGAATTTGCTGCAAAAAGATAGCTTTAGTTAACAGGAGTATTGAAACCGCTCCATAGACAAACCAGAGCGCCCATTCTCTCTTGAGAATTATGCCTATGTAAGACAGAAAAAAAATGGTCAAAATTAATGTTTTCATAAATTATTTAAGCAACATTATATCGGTCGTAATGAAGGTTATTATACCTCTCCTTATTATCATCACTGCTATTGCCGCAAGAAGGAGACTGGCTAACTTCGAAATCGTTTTGGCACCCGATTTTCCAAGAATTTTATAAATATGGTCGGATGTCAAAAATACAAGTCCTGCAATTAAAATATTAACCGTGACGGCAAAAATCGTGGGAAAAGAACCATACTGTCCCACTAAAAGCAGAGTGGTCGTAAGTACCGCGGGGCCCACAATCAGGGGTACTCCTATAGGTACGGCGCCCAAACTTTCAGGATCTATGCCGCGCTGTTTTTTTTCTCCCGTAATGATATCAATAATCGATATGATGAAAAGAAGCAACCCCCCCGCTACCATAAAATCCGCAATCATAATACCAAGCATTTCAAAAAGATATTTACCGATTGCAATAAATATAAGTGAAACTATCATCGCGGTTATGACGGATTGAATAATAATATGCCATTTTTTAGAATGATGCAGCCCC
>JAQURI010000074.1 GCA_028715665.1 Candidatus Ratteibacteria bacterium | reverse complement strand
ATTGGTTCAGGGGCATTATAATCGTATTTTTCTTCGAAGTATTTAGCTACTTCACAAAAATCGTGAATTACAAAATGTGTCTTTTTTGTTCCATCGGGGAAAGTATATGTTCTTGTTCCGCGTCCTTTTATTTGTATATACGCGGTGGGTGATGCAACAGGACGAGCCAAAACTATATTTTGGGCTTCAGGGCAATCGTAACCAGTTGATAACATATCTACAGTTACGGCTACACGTGGCCAGTAATTTTCGGATTTCCTGAAGTCTTTAGCCATTTCCGATGAACCCTTAATGCCGGAAATTATAACTTGAGCAAATTTGCCGTTATATTCAGGGGTTAATTTGTTTAATATTTTGGTTAACTGGATTGCATGATGGCGAGAGACAGCGAAAATTATGGTTTTGCCAATAGAACCATCCGGTGTTTTAAGTGCATTGTCAAGAAATTGTTTACAGAGTAGTTCATTGCGAGCAGGTATCATTACCTTTTTTTCAAGTTGGGAAATATAATATGTGTATTCTTCTCCGTCTATTTCTGCATTCCATCCTTCTTCGCTTAATGATTCGCTTGTAATAAGGCTGAGCATTCTGTAAATTTTCGGCGGGACAAGAAAACCCGCTTTAACTCCGTTTTGGATAGAGAAGCGATAAGTCGGCTCTTCGGATTCACAGCCGAAATGTTTATATGTGTCCCTCATCATCCTATATTCAAGGGCTTTGGGATTGTCGACTGCTAAGGAATCTATATCAATATTTTTGAGAAAATCTTTTGGTGTTGCGGTCAAACCAATACGAGTAGCTTGAAAATATTCGATAACTTGGCGCGGTAGTTCGCCATATATGGAGCGATGGCATTCGTCATTGAAAACGAGGTCAAAAAATCCGGGGGTGAAATCTTCTTTATAATGAATATTGAGGCTTTGAATGGTGGCAACTACAATTGAAGCGCCACCCCACTCACCATGCCTGCCGGGTTTGTATGTCGCTACTTTATAGGTATCTTTGAATGCCTGTTGGAAAACACCGACAGCTTGTTTGCGGAGTTCGATTCTATCAACTATAAAAAGCACTCGTTCGGCTTGATTTGCTTTTAAAAAACGTTCTATTAGGGCGGCGGCAAGTCTTGTTTTACCTGTGCCAGTTGCCATCTCTAATAGGAATGCTCTTTTACCACTATCAAATTGTTTTGCGATAATTTCCGATGCTTCTACAAGGCAAAATCTTGGGGCTACCTGTTTATTATGAGGAATTTGAGATAAAGGTTTACGGGACTTCTTTAAATCTCTTCTTCTCTGGAGGTCTTGGGGAGAAATAAATTTTTGAATAGGATAGGCATCGCCTTCATCTATCTCCCAAAAGTAAAGGAGTTCTGAGTTAGCTAAAAAGACATATTTACAACCTTTAGCGTCGGCATAACCCCTTGCTTGCACTTTGTCGCCATAAGGGTCAATGTCATCATTTTTTGCTTCGATTATGGCGAGATTGTGGCCATTGGAATCAAGCAGTAAATAATCAGCTCTGCCTGCTTGGGAATACTGCTCTGTCAGGATATTTCTATTTGGACCTTCTAAAGTCCAACCAGATTCTTGAAGTTTTCTATTGATAACTATCCTGGCGTCACTTTCACTGAGTTTTATTTGAGGAATAAGTCTATCTTCTTGCGGTTTGTAATCGCTTACCATAAAGAATTTTTTGAATGTTTATCTTTGTTTATTATATCTCTCCCACAGCTTCAACCCCAAGTCCGATGAAACGTCGGACTGGACTATTTTTCAATTATATTCTTTTTTGCCGAAATTGGGAATAGAATTGAAACGAGGCACAAAGTAGCAAAGGCACAGAGGCACTAAGGCACAAGGGCACAAAGACTGGCGAGGCAGGATGGATGATACACGAGAGACGCCTGCTCCGATGCTCCGACATCGCGTTGGAGAACGGAGTCCTTCGGAGTTGTATTTAATTGGGATTTACTACAGCAAGAAGAAGTTCTTTACCTTTAGGTTGGGGTATTTCTCTTCCTTCTCTTTCGGCAGTTTCCAACCATAATTCCATTGCAATTTTAATTTCTTTTAGGGCTTTTTCTTCTGTTTCGCCAAACGCGGAACAACTCTGAAGTTCGGGAACTATAGCAATATATCCGCCGTCTTCTTTGCTATAAAATATTTCTATAGCGTATTTATACATCTTTTTCCTCCGATAGGTTATATTTCTCAATAACTTTTAACAGTTGTTTTACTTGATATGGTTTTGCTTTACCTTGCTGATGATAAGCGGCTACCATTTCATTTGAAGCGTCTTTTAGCATTTCTCTGGCTTGTTCAAGGGTTTTTCCTTCTGTTACTACTTCGGGCCATTCTACCAACTGCGCCATATAACCGGATGCTGTTCTCGTATATTTGGCAGTATAGTTGCTTAGCATATAATCACCTCCGTTTATTCTTTTGACTGGTTATATTATAGATGTTTGAAGGGAAATTGGCAATTGGAGTTCTTCGGATTTATCGGTCCGACAATTCTGTCGGAGTCCTTCGGAGTTTTAAGTTGAAAACTTAGGATTTTGTCTTTGGGGATATACTTTAGTTTGTTTGTCTTTTCTTTTTCCACCCGCTGATTTCTGGCAAAATCAAACCGCGGGTGCAGGCAGTAAAACTATTAAAATCTGTCTTTATTTGAATTTCTCTCTTGTCTCTTTGATTTTTTCCCACCCAAAGATTTTAAAGAAATATCTTCAACTCTTTGGGTGTCCCCCCTGTTAGTTTTCCCCCGGAAAACTAGGGGGGATCTATTATTTCTTCCTCTTATCCTTTATCTCTTGTATCTTTTCCGAGACAAGGTCTTTTGCTTTGACGAAATTTTCTTTGACGACTGCGGAAATTCTGATGCAGGATTCTTTAACGGTTAAGCTTTTGTCTTTTACGTTTTTCCAGGTGACGCCGCCGAGACATATTTTAAAGATAAGCGCGATTACGAATAAAATTACAAGTATCAGAAAAAACTTTTTCATATTATCAACCTCTATCTCTCCCCCCTACATTTCTCACCCAATGATTTCTTTGAAATCACCCCTCGGGTGCAAGTTGAAATGTAACAGGGGGGACCCTATCGGGCAAACGGCTTTCTTGCCGGCGTTGTTGTTTCTTGTTGTGTCTGGAGTTCTTTCGTCGATTTTTGGATGACCTGAAGGTTTTGTATCAGGGCGCGGATTTCTTCCAGGTCCTCATCGGAAACTTTTTCGTTTTTCTCTTTTAAAGCGGCGAGGCTCTTTTCGGCTTCTTTCAATCTTACGATAGCGTCATTAAGCGCGTATTTTTCTACGTCTTGTTCTTTGGATTTCCAGACGACTTTCCACGGGTTGCGTTTCAGGTCTGCCGAGAGGATGTAGAGGTTATCGGTTATGGATTCGATATTTGTGGCGATGTCTTTTATGGTTTTTTCGTTTTCGGCGAGGATATTTTCGGCTTTCTTTGTTGCAGAGGCGAGGTTTGCGGTTATCTGGTCCACTTTTTTCACCTGCTCTTCGTCGGTCATTTCTGCGATGTTTGCAAGCGCGGATTTCATATTGTCCATTACTTCGCTGAGGTTTGCGTTCAGCGAAACGCTTATTTCATTTATATTGGAGATGATGGCGTCGATTTTGTCTCTGTCTTTGGCGAATGTTTCGGAGACGTCCGCGACGTTTTTAAGCGTCCTGTCGAGGTTATCCAGGCTCGATGTTATTTGTTTGCTCTTGATAAGGTCCTGCAGTGTATTAACCACGTCTTCTATCTGCTGGGCAATTCCCGCGTCGCTTCCTTTTATCGTTTCGCCGTTTTGGACGATTTCGCCCGCGCCGGGGGAGATGTCTATGTATGCTTCGCCCATTATGGAAGCGCCGATTTTTATGAGGGAATCTTTTCTTACGCTTATGCCTTCGTCCATGAGCATGGTTACATAAACGTTGTCTTTTTCGTCAACTTTCATGGCAGTCACTTTGCCGGATTTCACCCCCGCGTAATAGATGGGGCTATTGGTTTTTATGCCTCTTGCGTGCGAAAATTGAACTATGATTTCTTTTTTGGGCTTTAAGGATTCCTTAAAATCGCCCGCGTTGAAAATCAGGCCGAGCAGCAAACCGAGGCATATTAAAACAAATATTCCCGCCAGTATTTCGTTTCTATCGTATTTCATTTGGTCTCACTCCTTCCAACAGGTCTTCGTAAAAATCTTTGCTCGATACTCTAAGCGGTATCGGCCCGTCCGCAAGCCCCTGGGTGAATTGCTGGACGAATTTGTCTTGTGAATTTTTTATTTCTTCTGGTGTTCCCTGGGCGATGACTTCGCCTTTATACAGCATGACTATTCTGTGGGCTATTCTGTATGCGCTTGCCATGTCATGGGTGATTACCACGGATGTCATGTTCATTTTTTTGTTTAGTTCTACGATTAGTTCGTCGATGACCGCGGTCATGATAGGGTCGAGCCCGCTGGTGGGTTCGTCGTAAAAAAGCACTTCCGGGTCAAGCGCTATTGCGCGCGCCAGCGCGACTCGTTTCTGCATTCCGCCGGAAATTTGGGACGGCATGAGATGGCCGAAATCTCTTAAGCCAACCAGTTCCAGTTTTACTTTTACCATGATGTCTATGACGGACTTCGCCAGGTTGGAATGTTCTCTTATGGGAAGCGCCACGTTTTCTCCGACAGTGAGCGAATTATAAAGCGCGCCGTTTTGGAAAAGGATGCCGAACCGTTTGCGGACTTCGTCCATCTTTTTTTCATCTTTGAGACCCACGAGTTCTGTGCCGAAAAATTTTAAACTGCCGCAATCGGGCTGATAGACGTTTATCAGGCACCTAAGGAGTGTGGATTTGCCGCAGCCGCTTCCGCCGATTATTATCAGCCGTTCGCCTTTATAGATATCAAGGTTGATGTCTTTAAGCACTGTCCTGCCGCTAAAAATTTTGGACAGGTTCTTTGCCGAAATTACGACTTCGCGTTTTTGTTCCTCTTTTTGATTTTGCTGATTTTTTTGTTCTTCCATTTTTTATTTATATGTTCGCTTATATATTATGATTACAGCGATTAACAAAATCTGTAATCGCCGGAATCCTTTTTCTGAAAATCGTTGTAATCAAATGATGTATTCTTCATTTATAAACTTCCAGATACATATTATAGAACATAGAGAATACTAAGTTCGCAAGTATTATGAATATCATGGAGTATACGACCGAACTTGTCGTTTCTTTGCCGACGCCCTCGGCGCCGCCGCGGACTTTTATGCCATGGTAGCATGCCAAAGAGGCGATAATCATCCCGAATATGACGGATTTGATGGTTGAATATACAAGGACCCTGATTTCTATGGATTCGTAGGTGAGCTGCATATATAGGGAAGGACTGACGTCCAATAATAATCTGCTTGTTATGAGTCCGCCGACTATGCCTGCAACGTCGGATATGATTACAAGGCAGGGTAGGGCGATTGCCGTGGCTAAAACGCGCGGGACTACGAGGAAATACACAGGATTTAGCGCGGAGGTTTCAAGCGCCATAAGTTCTTCGCTTACGTTCATCGTGCCTATTTCCGCCGCGATTGACGCGCCGGCAAATCCGCTCATCACAAGCGCCGTTAAAAGCGCGCCGATTTCCCTTGTGACGGAAACGGCGATTATATTGGCTATCAGAGACGGAACGCCGAAACGGACAAGGAGCGGGGACATCGCAACCGCGAGAATCATTCCGACTAAAAATAATACGAGACAAATTATCGGGATTGCCCTGACTCCGACTCTTACGATTTGATAAGCAATGCTTTCGGTCCTGATTCTTTTGCCTTTAAGCGGAGCGATAAAAATCCAGTATAAAATGTCCCGCGTCAGGTAGAAAAAATTGCTGAGTTCTTTTAAAAAGCCTATTGCGGCTTTTCCGAGTGTTCTAATCATGATTTACAACCAGTAAATAGTACTTAGTATGTAGTCTAACGTCTAAAGTCTAAGGTCTAAGGTCTTATTTATAGTCTTATTCAAACGTAAAAATCTTATCCAGCCGCGCTATCATAAAAATGTCTTTGCAGGTTTCATTCAAATTGCGAAGCACAAGCTCTCCGCCGTATGCTCTCGTTATTTTCAGGCATTCTATAAAAGTGGCGATTGCGGAAGAATCCAGGTAGTCCACGTCTTTCATGTCCACACGGATTTTCTTTATTTTTTTCTTGCTTAAATCAACCAAAACGACCCTTAGTTCGTTTGAATTTTTGAACGTTATCGTGCCGTTCAACGACACATCCGCTCTTTCGTCTGATTCGTCAAGAATTTTAATATCCATAATTTTAGAGTTAAGTATTAAGTGATAAGGATTAAGTTTTTACTTAGTTCTTAATCCTGAATCCTTAATCCAATTTTTTTATTAATCGCAGTTCGTTGCCGTCTTCCACGGGCAGATATTCCACAGAATCCATAATTTCCTTCATAAAATGGACTCCGAGGCCTCCGGGCCTAATGTCTTTCAAGTCTCTTGATGTAATTTTTTCTTCGTCGACTTTCTTCCCGTAGTCTCTTAAGAAAATTTTTAACGTCTTTCCTTCGCTTAAAACTTTGATTTCAATTTTCCCGACTTGCTGCTCGTAGGCGTATTTTACAATATTTGAGAGCGCTTCCAAAACCGCAACCGTGATTAAACCGATATCTTTTTTGTCGAAGCCGATTTTATCCGCGGTTTTGGAAATTATTTTTTTCAGTTTTTCGGTGTGGTCTGCGTCCGTAAACGTCGTGATTTCGCTATGTGTAAAATCGAGTAGGGGAGAGCGTAAAACGCTCAGCATTGTAATGTCGTCGGGCTGTCCGGTCTTTTTTATCAGGTTGTTTATTTCTTTTAAGAAATCTCCTTTGAAATCGTCCGAATTGCCGTGTTTTTTTATAATTTTTTTTATTCCGTCGATGCCTAATATTTTATTGTCCTCGTCTTTTATGTCGGTCAAGCCGTCGGTCATAAGAACGATTCTTTCTCCCGGGTTTAACGTAAATTCTTGTGTTTTGAAATTAATCCCTTTTATTATTCCGACAGGAGGATTTTCGCTCCTTGAGAAAAGCTTTACGTCTTCTTTGCAGACAATCAACGGGGAAATATGTCCGGCATTAAATACTTTTACTTTGCCGGTTTTCGATTCTATTATCAGAAGAAGCAGCGTTATGAACATTCCCCTTGCGCTTCTTTCGAGTATATTATTATTGATTTTTTCCATTACCCTTATTTGTTCTTTTTCATTCTCGAGAAGGAACCTTAAGTCCGAGCTCATTTTGGACATAAACAAAGCTGCAGGGATGCCTTTGCCCGACACGTCGGCAATGTAAACCGCCGTTCTTTTATTTTTTAAAGGGACTATGTCATAAAAATCTCCGCCCACTTCTTTTGCCGAAAGATAAAACGAGTCAAAATGGTAACCTTTTATCTGCGGTATCGTCTTCGGGAGGAAATTCTGTTGTATAGAACGCGCATAGTCCAAATCCGCCTGAATTTGCTGCTGTTCGTTCCGGCTGGTTATAAGCTGCTGGTTTCTTATTGCGACGGCGCTCAAATTGCAGAAATTGGCGAATATTTCCGCATCTTCTTTGGTAAACTTGCCTTTCCTTTTATTGAGCACCTGGACTGTTCCGATTATGTTTCCTTCGAGTGTTTTCAGCGGCATGCATATATAGGAACGGGTCCTGAAACCGGATATCTTGTCGAAAGAAGGGTCAAACCGGGGGTCTTTATAGGGATTGTTTATAATTAAGCCTTCGCCCGTTTTC
>JAQURI010000073.1 GCA_028715665.1 Candidatus Ratteibacteria bacterium | reverse complement strand
ATATCAAAAATTGGTAAACATTAAAAGCCGCTGTTGTCGAAAGGAAGCGATTATTTTGTTTTTAATTTGCCTAATTTTATATACTGCACAAGCGGGATTTTTGAAGGGCATATATAGGCGCAGGCGCCGCATTCAATGCAATCTCTTATATGTAGTGCGTTCAACCTTTCCCATTTCTCTGCTTTTACGACTTTGGCAATTTGTGTGGGGAGAATGTAAGCGGGACAAGCATCAACACATCTGCCGCATCTTATACAAGTAAGTTCCCGGTCTTCTATTGTTTCGTCTTTGCTTTGGACGAGGATTCCGCTTGTCCCTTTTATAACGGGAGTTTGGATGTCTTGCTGGGATATGCCCATCATCGGTCCGCCCAGAATAATCCTGCCTATGTTGTCCCAGTCCGCTTGGCAAAAATCCAGAATATCTTTTATCGGGGTCCCGATTCTGACTAAATAATTCCCGGGATTTTTTACCGCTCCTGTTACGGTTATTACCCTTTCATATAAGGGTTTGGCGAATTTGACGGCTTCGTATATTGCCAGAAGCGTTCCTACATTCTGGACCAATACACCGACGTCCATCGGCAGGCCGCCGGAGGGGACTTCCTTGCCCAAAACCGATTTGATCAGTTGTTTTTCTCCGCCTTGAGGATATTTCACTTTGAGTACGATTACTTCTATATTCTCGTTCCGCGTTAATTCCTTCATTTGTTCTATAGCTTCGGGTTTATTGTTTTCTATCGCTATAATACATCTGGCTGCGGATATGACTTTTTTTACTATTTTGATGCCTTCGATTATTTCCTTGCCCATTTCCATCATTAGCCGTTGGTCGCAGGTTAAATATGGTTCGCATTCGATGCCGTTCGCTATGAAAGTTTTTATTGTCTTTTCTTTTGGCGGAGAAAGCTTAACATGTGTCGGGAATGCCGCGCCGCCCAGTCCGACAATGCCGGCGTTCCTTACGATTTTTATTATTTCATCCGCAGAAAGTCTTTCTGTGTTTTGTTTGGGAGAAATAGATTCTTCGGCTAAATCCTGTTTATCGTTTTCTATTACTATTGACTGAAATCTTCCGATTACGGGATGTGCCGTGTTTTCGATTGCTTTAACTGTGCCCGAAACGGATGAATGGACGGGACTTGATATAAGTTTTTCGCAACTTCCGATTAATGTCCCCCTTTTGACTTTATCGCCTTTTTGCACGACAGGCTGGCACGGCGCACCCGTGTGCTGGCTTAAAGGAAAAACCAGTATTTCCGGCGTAGGAAGGGGCGTTATTTCCCTGTCATGGCTTAAGTGTTTATTTTCTGGGGGATGTATTCCGCCTCTGAAAGTGGCTGATTTGTTCATGTCTTGCGATTGTTTCTATCTTTGAAGTATAGAATTGAAAACATTTATAAGCCCTGTGGCTTCATTGATTAATTTTTTCTTTTCTATTTCTTGTTCGTCATTCCAATCGGTGTCCAATAAACTTAGCCAGAATCGGCTTTCTTCGGCGTTCTTACGGCATATTTTTATTTTTTCGATAAAATCTTTTTTATTGGAAGAATTATTTGACTGGATGTAATTCGAACCGATGGAACCGGATGCATTGATTATCTTTTTTACATCTTCTATGTTTGAAGTGGTTTGTTTTAATTTTTTTACGAATATCCTTATTCTATTTGCAAATTCAAGGATGTGTTTTTCGATGTCTTTATTTTCGGAATCTCTTTTTTTATCCATTTGCATTTTGGTCTTCAGTTATCTTTATGCTTTCTTTTAATCCGGTAGTATAAGTTATTTCAAGCTTGCCTTGCAATTCCTCTATTATCACCGCTTCCGTATTCGGCAATTTTTCTATCAATTCCAGCCCCTTTTCTTTTCCCATTACCATTAAAGCCGTTGCCAGCGCGTCCGCTTCGATACATGTATCCGCAACAATCGTGACCTGGGCAATATTATTATCTACAGGATAACCTGTCCGAGGATTAATTATATGGGAAAATTTCTTTCCCTGCAAGGTAACGAATTTTTCGTAATCGCCCGAAGTGGCAGTAGCTTTATCCGTCAGCGCCAGTGTCCCGATTATTTCTTTTTTCTTTCTGGGATGCTGTATCCCGATATTCCAGAGTTCCCCGTCATCTTTTTCCCCGAAACAATAAATGTCCCCTCCCGCGTTTATAAGAGCCGACTTTATCCCTTTTTTCTTCAAATATTCTGCGGCTTTATCTACTATATATCCTTTGGCAATACCGCCGAGATTTATACTCATGCCTTCTTTTTTGAAGCCGACTGCTTTTCTTTTAGGCACAAGAATTACATTTTCCCAACCCACTAATTCCATTGCTTTTTTTATTACTTCTTCGGAGGGAGTTTTTTTAAGTTTTCCTCCTTCGAATTTCCATAATTTAAGAAGCGGAGAGACCGTTATATCGAATGCGCCGTCCGTCAATTTGCTGTAATGGATAGATTTCTCTATTACTTCATAAACATCATCGGATACTCTTGCCGTTTTATCTTTTTCCAGCGAATTGAGCTTTTTTACGTCGCTCCCTTTTTTGAACACGCTTAACTCGTTTTCCCATCCTTGTATTTTTTTTGCGGTTTCGTCGACGAGCCTATCTCTTTGTTGGGTAAGCGTTATCTCAACAAAAGTTCCCATAAGTATATGGGTCCTTTTATGAAGCCCCGCGCCTATTAAGAGCAAAGAGACCAAGATTAATATGATTATTTTTTTCATGGATTTAAGGTGAAAAAGATGAGTTTACTTCCTTACCTGTCCATTCCCTACTACTACATATTTGTAAGTCGTCAGTTCTTCAAGCCCCATCGGGCCGCGGGCATGGATTTTATCGGTTGATATGCCGATTTCCGCGCCGAGCCCAAACTCGCCGCCGTCCGTGAACCTTGTAGAAGCATTGACATATACTGTTGCGGAATCTACTTCATTCAGGAATTTACAAGCGTTTGATTTGTTTTCGGTTATTATTGAATCCGAAAGGTGTGTCCCATACTTGTTGATATGTTCTATCGCTTCATCTACCCCCGATACTATCTTGACTGCAAGGATAAGAGCAAGATATTCTGCATACCAGTCGGCTTCGGTAGCGGACTTTATATCTACTACTATTTTTCTTGTTTTTGCATCTCCCCGTATTTCAACGCCCGCCGATTTAAATTTTTCAATCATCAGCGGCAGGAATTTCTTGGCGATTTTTTCGTCAACGAGCATCGTCTCCATAGCGTTACAAACTCCCGGTCTTTGCACTTTGGCATTGAAACAAATATTTATCGCCATATCTATGTCTGCGAACCTGTCAACATATACGTGGCATACGCCCTTATAATGTTTGATTACCGGGATGCGTGAATTTTCTGTTACTTTTCTTATTAGTTCTTCGCCGCCTCTCGGTATGATGAGGTCTATATAATCGTTGAGTTTGAGAAGCTCGTCTACTGCTTGCCTGTTCGTTGTTGAAACGAACTGAATAGCTTCTTCGGGTATTGCCATTCCTTTTAAAGCGGCCCTAAATATCTCTACTATTTTTTTATTTGAATTAAATGATTCGCTTCCGCCTCTTAAAATGACTGCATTTCCTGCTTTCAGGCACAGAGTTGCGGCATCACTGGTAACGTTCGGACGCGATTCATAAATTATTCCGATTACGCCGATCGGCACTCTTTTTTTGCTTATCAGTAACCCATTCGGCCTTTGCCAAGTTTTAATGATGGCGCCCACCGGGTCCTGGAGTTTGATGACATCTTTTATATCGGACGCTATCTTTTCAATTCTTTTCTCATTGAGAGTAAGCCGGTCAATAAAAGCAGACGAAAGTTTCTTTTTTCGGGCGTTTTCCAAGTCCTGTTTGTTTGCTTTAATCAAAGCGTCTTTTGCTTTAAGTAATCCCACTGCCATCTTCTCCAATGCCTTATTCTTATCTTGCGTAGATGCCTTAACCAGTCCATACGACGCCTTCTTTGCCTCTTGAGCTATTTTTAGGATTTGAGTTTTTAAGTTCATTTTTCTATTCTTTTTCTTTCGCTCCGGCTTGTTTGAGCAATTCTATTATTGCTGTGTCTCCTCTTTCGGAAGCTATCTTTAACGCAGTATAGCTGTCATTGGCTTTTATATTTACATCCGCTCCTTTCTCAATAAGTAGTTTTACTGTATTGGTTCCAGAAGCTAACATTAACGCAGTTATACCATTATTATTTTTAGCATTGACATCTGTGCCCTTATCAATAAGCAGTTTTACTGTATCGGTTTGTCCAGTTATAGAAGCCATCATTAATGCAGTATTTCCTTTATTGTCTTTAGCATTAATATCCGCTCCGTTTTCAATGAGTAGTTTCACTATATCAGCGTATACCTTTTGAAAAGCCATTATCCTGGTATCTCCTAGAATCTCGTCTTCCATATTTGTATCTTTTACCATGGAGATAGCTAAATAGACTGGTGTATTTAGAGCGGCTTCCATTAATGCGGTATTCCCAACATTATTTTTTATATTTACATCTGCTCCATTGTCGATAAGAAATTTCACTATATCAATTCTTCCTACTAAGGCAGCCCACATTAACGCAGTATCTCCTGAAATCTTGTCTTTTGTATTAATATCTGCTCCCTTATCAAGAAGAGTTCTAACCTGTTCTTTATTCCCACCTGTTAAAGCTTTTAAGAATTCTTCATTTATATCTGCATAGACAATATTTACAGTAGAAAATAAAAAAACAACAACAAACAATAAACCTAATTTCCCCATTTTTCCTTTTTCCTTATCTTAAAGTACAACCAAATTATCTCTATGTATAACTTCGTCGTAGTCCTTGTATCCCAATGCTTTATTGATTTCGGAAGATTTTAACCCTTTGATTTTTTGTATTTCTTCACTGCTGTAATTGCTCAAGCCCTTTGCGAATTCTTTGCCGTTTTCGTCCGTTATGCTAACCGAATCGCCTGCTTCAAACTCGCCTTTTACGGACAATATGCCCGAAGGGAGCAAGCTTTTTCCACCTTTTAGAAGCGCTTCTTTTGCGCCTTTATCCACTACAATTTGTCCTTTTGATTTAAGCGAGAAAGCGAGCCATGTTTTTTTACTCTTTTTCTTTTGTTCTGCCGGGGCGAAAAATGTTCCGATTTCTTCGCAGGAAATAAGCTTATTTAATATTTGTTTCTCTCTGCCGTCAGCGATTATTACGGGTATTCCCGATTCCGTTAACATTTTTGCCGCATGTATTTTTGTTTCCATTCCGCCTGCGCCTTCGCCTTTGCATTTAGCCATTTTTTCTATTGCGGGAGTAACTTTATCAACATGAGAAATTAGTTTTGCCTCTTTGTTGTCGCAAGGCAAGTCCGTATATAGTCCGCAGATGTCTGTGAGAATTATCAGCATATCTGCGTCCATCATAAGCGCAACAAGGGCCGAGAGCGTGTCGTTATCGCCGAATTTTATTTCTTCGACTGCAACCGTATCGTTTTCGTTAATTATAGGAACGACGCCCTTTTCCAAAAGGCGGAGTAGGGTATTTCTTGCGTTCAAATATCTGTGGCGATTCTGCAGGTCTTCTCTCGTTAAAAGAATCTGTGCAACAGGGATATTGTATTTTTTAAATGCAGTAGCGTAGCTGTGCATTAGTTTTACCTGCCCGACTGCCGAAGCGGCTTGTTTTAAAGGAAGGTCGGTCGGTCTTGAGCCGAGTTTTAAATCTGCCAGTCCCGCTACTATTGCACCGGAAGTTACAACTACTATCTGATATTTTTTTCTGTATAGTTCTTCGATATCTTTTACTAAAGTTTCTATTGCAGAAGAATCAAGTTCGTTTTTTGAAGATGTTATGACACGGCTTCCGATTTTTACGACTATGAGTTTGGAATTAGCAAGAATTTTAGCTCGGGTCATATACTAATTGGTTAATAATGGTTAAAAATATCTGCCTATTGGCAGATAGAGTTAACAAGGATTAACAAAGGTTACAAAATCTTTTAGCAACCGTTATTAACTTTTATTAACCAATGTTAACCTTTATTAACTTGAATTTTACATCTTCACCACCCAGACTTTTGTGGTGGCGGTTATTTCTGAATCCAATTTTATTTTTACGCTGTATATTCCTAATACTTTTATAGGGGTCGGCAGTTCTATTTTTCTTTTATCTATATCGAAACCTTCTTTTTTAAGTAGGTCGGAAATGTCTTGTGATGTTACCGAGCCGTATAACTTATCATTTTCTCCGACCTGAACAGGTGCGGTAAGAGAAAGTTTCTCCAGTTGTTGGCATAGTTCTTCCGCCGCTTTTTTGCTTTCTTTTTTCCTTTGTTCCGCTTTTATTTTTTCCTTCTCTACTATTTTTTCGTTTGCTTTGGTTGCTTCAAGAACTAATTTTTTAGGGATAAGGTAATTGCGAGCATATCCTTCCTTGACGTTGACTATATCCCCGATTTGCCCCAGATTTTCTACGTCTTTGATTAGTATTAATTTCATATTATTTGTTCCTCTCTTGTGGTGAGGGCTTGATTATCCCTGCTTTTTCTTTAACTTTTGTTTCTATCTCTTTAGTTATATCTTTGTGTTCCTTTAAATATTTCACAACAGATTCTCGCCCCTGTCCGATTTTTTCTCCGTTGTAAGAATACCATGAACCGGCTTTTTCCAATATGCCGTGTTCTGTGGCGGCTTCAACAACACTGCTTTCCCACGATATCCCCTCATTGTAGAAAATTTCGAATATAGCTTGTCTAAAAGGCGGAGCAACTTTATTTTTTACGACCTTTACCCGGTTTGTACTTCCGATTATGCTTTCGTTTGGTCCCGTTATATTGCCTGTTCTGCGGATGTCTAGCCTAACGGAAGCGTAAAATTTCAGCGCTTTGCCGCCGGCGGTAGTTTCGGGACTGCCCCACATTACGCCGATTTTCATTCGTATTTGATTGATGAATATACAAACTGTTTTGGATTTGCTGATGGATGAAGTCAATTTTCTTAACGCCTGTGACATGAGTCGCGCTTGCAGTCCCATATGAGAATCACCCATTTCGCCTTCCAGTTCCGCGCGTGGGACTAAAGCGGCGACGGAGTCGATTACGATTATATCCATTGCGTTTGACCTGACCAAAACTTCGGCGATATCAAGCGCTTGTTCGCCGGTATCAGGTTGTGAGACAAGTAGATTGTTCAAATCAACGCCGAGTATTTGGGCATATTTTGGGTCCAGTGCGTGTTCCACGTCTATGAACGCCGCTTTGCCGCCCATTTTTTGGGCATTCGCTATTGTGTGGAGTGAAAGAGTTGTTTTGCCGCTTGCTTCGGGTCCGTATATTTCGGTTATTCTGCCGCGAGGCAGTCCGCCAACGCCTAAAGCCACGTCAAGAGTTAAAGCTCCGGTTGATATCACTTCAACGGGAATATAAGCTCTTTCTTCGCCGAGTCGCATAATGGAGCCTTTGCCGTGATGTTTTTCTATTTGGCTTAATGCTAAATCCAACGCTTTTTCTCTATTGATTTTTTCTGTGTTTTTTTCGCTTTTTTCCGCCACTTTATCCTCCTCTATTATAAGAGTAGAGAGTAGAAAGTAGCGAGTAGTAAGAATTAAGACCGCATACTGTTAATTGTTTTTCTCTCTACTTGTTACTCTCTACTCGCTACTTAATCTGTAAAAACTATCATATTCCGGTTCAAGATTCAACCTTAAGTTGAAATTCATTTAAAGTGTTGTATTCGGCTCCGGTGGGTTTCAATATGCTCTGAAAAAGAATTATTTTATCTACAGTAATAGGTTTAAGTTGCGGCAAGGGCAATGATTTTAATTTCTCCG
>JAQURI010000072.1 GCA_028715665.1 Candidatus Ratteibacteria bacterium | reverse complement strand
GAAGGCGATTTGACTGTGGGGGGGAGAAATTTCGCGGGCGGCTCCTCAAGAGAACACGCGCCTCTTATTATGAAAATCAGAGGCGTGCAAGCCGTTCTTGCCAAATCTTTCGCAAGAATATTCTATCGCAATGCCATTAATATCGGGCTTCCCGCGATTGAATGCGACACCGATAAAATCAACGAAGGCGATGAACTGCAATTGGACATGGCAAAGGGAGTAATTTCGGACAAAACAACAGGCGAAGAAATAACCTTCAAGGCGCTATCTCCTCTCATGCAAAAAATCCTGAATGAAGGTGGAGTTATAAACTACATAAAGAAATACGGGGATATCACAACTTAAGGCACAATAATCCTACCTTTAGAGTTTTTGCTGTCAGTTGGTTTCTTATTTTCTGATTTTTCTTCTTTGGGTTTTGCCTCTTGTTCAGGTTTCTTCTCCTGTTCTCTTTTTACCTCATCCACATAATTCATCTGCATGTTCGCCAAAGCTTCGGTAAGGGCATTTTTCTCTTTATCGGAAAGGTTGCCTTTAGTTTTTGCCTCGAGCATCCTTAAAAGGTCTATCGTTGCGCGCGCGCCAGCTAAGTCCTTCTCTATTTTGCCGGTGACCGGATTTATCATTTTACCAAGCTGAAACATACACGTTGAATAAAGGGAAGATATAAGTTGAATAAATTGAATTTCCAGTATTTCTTTGTTATCCATGTTTTACCTCCTATGGAATGATTACGCAGATTACTATACTGACGATTACACAGATTAAAAAATTGTTATCATCCGTGTTTATTAAATTAAAGCATAAATCTTTTTACCTGACAACTCTTATTCCCAAAATTAACCAATAGACCAATATGCAAACCTGTTACTTTTAGATAAGAAAGCACTTGATGCTTAAACACTTCCGGAATATGACCTGTTAGCGCTTTAACTTCAACAACAACTTTATTTTCTACAATTAAATCTAATTTCAGAGAGCCCACTTTTTCATCCTGGAAAGAAACACTAAATTGTTTTTCGGTTTGATACTTTAAGTTTTTCTCTTGTAGAGCAATTTTTAACGCATTATGGTATATTTTTTCATTAAAGCCAGGACCTAATTCGGAATGGATTTTAAAACAGCAAGCAATTATCTTTTCAGTTAGAATATCTTTATTTTCCACTCGTTTGATCTATTTGAATCTGTGTAATCTCTCTTTTAAAATCGGTGTAATCAATTTCAAAAGTTCCAACTCAGCCCGACAAGAAGCATATGATGATTGACTCCTATATTGGGAAGTTCTATCGCGGAATTCGAATAGTGCCTGAAACGATAACCGATATCGAGTTTCAAATCATCGTTTAAGGAAATGTAACCGCCTACTCCGGTTTGAAAAACAAAATTATATTGCGTTGCCTGTTCTTCGGTTTTTAAACTTGTATAAAGCAAGCCGCCTTCTACCTCCCAATACGGAGAAAAAGTCCCGTCATTGTTATATCTTTGCTGCCATAAAATGCCGCATCCTGCTTCCATTTCGGAAGCGGGTGTGACGATATAGGACCCGAAAACGCTGCCGCCTATATATCCGCCCGGTTTAATTTCCCATAAAGCTCTTGCTATGACCGGAATTATGCTGCAGTCTTTAACTTCTACCGCAAGATGGGCGTTGCCATATCCCGTCATCATCTCAAATTCTCTGGAAATAACATCGGCATGGACACTACTTAAAAATGTTGATGTTAAAATTAAAACCACAAAAAACAGTATCCTATGCATTTCCCCTCTCCTATTTAGAATTATTAATAACTGCCGAATGCAACATCTAAAATCATCATCAAGACAAATCCTGCGATTGTGCCCATTGTAGCTAAATCGCCGTGTCCGCCGCGCTGCGACTCCGGTATTATTTCTTCTATTACAATAAAAAACATAGCCCCTGCGGCAAACGCCAGGGCATACGGCAACAGCGAAGTGGTAAAAATAACTGCTGCTGCTCCGATAACGGCACCGATGGGTTCGACTATCCCGGACAGTTGCCCGTACCAGAAACTTTTAAAACGCGAAAACCCTTCTCTGCGCAGCGGCATTGCGATTGCCATCCCTTCCGGAATATCCTGAATGCCTATACCTATGGTCAAAGCTATCGCTGCCGGCAAGGTAGAGGAAGAATCTCCAGCCACAATAGCGCCGAAAGCAACTCCCAAGGCTAATCCTTCGGGAAGATTATGTAATGCCATAGCAAGAATTAGCAAGGTAGTCCGCTGCCAGGAAGTCTTAAGACCTTCGGCTTTTTCAATTGGATTCTCCAATTGAAGATGCGGTAATATTCTGTCCAAAATTCTTAAGAAAATCCCTCCGGCAAGAAAACCAATAGCAACAGGGATCCAGGGAGTAATATTTCTTTTAATTGCTATTTCCATTGCCGGCGCAAGCATCGACCAGTAGATTGCAGCTGCCATTACTCCCGCGGCAAAACCAAGCATCACATCAAGAAATTTTCTATTTATATCCTTGGTTAAAAATATTGCAGAAGCCCCCAAAGCAGTCATCAACCATGTAAAAATTCCGGCAATAAGGGCTTGTACTATATGGATAACATTAAACTGAGCCAACATGGATATGGATAATATAAATTTACGTGTCCTTTTTCAAGTTTTTTTGCGCGCAGGTTTTTTCTTCAAGATGTTCCACCATATTTATAAGATGATCTTTTTGTTCTATTTCTTCCTCCAAGATATCGGATAAAATTTCGCTTTCGAACGAAGTTTTGTTTTTAGTAAAACTTATCAGTTTTTTATAAGCGTCGACGGCGCACTGCTCCCTTTTTATATTTTGAAAAAGTATTGCTTTAACTGAAAAATCCCTCGGGACTTCATAAATGCAATTTGATGTCTTATGCCAATCTTTCGGGGCAAGGACAGGTGTTCCGCCCAATTCCATTATTTTATCGACCAATATTCCGGCGTGTTTAAGTTTTTCCGTCGCCATTTCGTCCATTTCTTTTGCTATTTCATCCCGCATCGGACCGACCATAACCTTTGCCCCAATCCAAAAACAATAGTAAGAAAGCCATTCATCCGCAAGCGCCTGATTGAACAATTCGATGAGTTTTCTTTTCATTATCCGACTCCTTATATCATAGAGTGTTTTTCATATTATTCAATTTCAAAAAATGTTTTCTCTCTTCTTCTATTATCTTATCTACTACTGCTTTCTGATTATCCGGAACAAAGTTTTTGGTTTCCTGATAATATGCTATCGAATCCAGTTCCATTCTTATCCCAAAATCCAAGATGGAGACCATATCCATTTTTCTTTTCAATTCCTCGTCGAGTCCCTTTTTAAATATGATATTATCGGCATAAGACCGCAGATAAGAAAAATATTCCGGCGGATATGCCCCCTTCGGCTCATATTTTTCTATTCTTTGAAGCATAGCTTCGAATATTTCTTTATGTCTGACCTCGTCATCGGAAAGCATCACGAATAGCTCCCTTATTTTTCCGTTATCTACCAAATCGGCAAATTCTTTGTAAAATTTCCAGCCGTTTTCCTCTATTTTAATCGCAAACTGCAGAACTTCACTTGCGCCAATCTGTATTTTCTCCGTATTCATAGTGGCCTCCTTTAAAGAATGTTGTAGATAACTTTATCATATTTTTTTATATTCTTTCAATAATATATCATCAGTATTAAGTAATTTATTTTTGCAAATTTTCAATGCACTATGATTGTCCTTTTCTGGCTGCCGGCCATATTGCAAAAAGCCTCAACCGTCACGGTATCGGATATCTTCAAAGAGGGGATGCGGTATATCAACTCCTGGGAATTGCCTTCCTGCATAGAAAAAGTCTGTTCAATTATTTTTTTGTCGTTTAAAAACACTTCTACTTTCCTGATATAGTGATTGTTTGGATTTGATACGGAATGAGAGATACTTATAAATATGGTTTTTTCTGAAACTGTTATGTCAACGGTTTTGGGCGTGTGAGCAAAAATCGGAGAAAAAGCAAAAAGCATAATAAACAAAGACAATATCAAACACTTCATTCAGCCCTCCTTTTTTATTAATTTTATTTGCTGTAAATAGTAGAAGAGACAGCGGATTAAACGGCAAGGAACAAAGAATTGTTTCATTATTCTATTTTAGCTTTTATTCATTTCCTTGGCAATTCTTGTTATTCTCTTGCCCAATTCTTGAGCAATTTTCAAATCAATTTCCGTGGGCGGTTTATCTGCCGAAGGGCCTACAACAGCAGTGGGGCCGTATGGAGTACCTCCGTTTTTTGTTTCTATTATTTCCTTTACGCTGTAAGGGACGCCGAGAACCATACAACCATGATGCAAGAGTGTAAACATCATAGATATGAGCGTCGTCTCCTGCGCGCCATGCATAGTACCCGTGCAACAGAAAACACCCGCGGGTTTATCGATGAGCAAACCTTTCATCCACACTCCGCCCGTCTGGTCAAGAAAATTTCGAAGTTGCGCGCACATATTTCCGAATCGTGTCGGTGAACCCAAGATTATGCCGTCGATATTTTCCAACTCACTTAATTTAACTAACTGGACATCTTTCTGCATTTGCTTTGCTTTTTTCATTCTTTCATCTTTATTGATAATATCCTGCGGCACCAACTCAGGCACAGTGCGTAAAACCGCTTCACCGCCTTCTATCTTTATACCTTCACAAACTGCTTTTGCCATCAAATAATTGTTGCCATACATGCTGTAATATAAAACCATAATTCTTGGATTCATATATACCTCCTTTTTATTTTATATAACATTTTTAATAACTTTTTTTATTGCTTCCGCGGAAGTTTTGAAAGCTTGTTCTTCTTCAGGAACGAGTTTAATCCATAAAACCTGTTGCACACCGTTTTTGTTAACTATGGAAGGTAAACTTAAATACATCTCGTTTATTCCCAAATAACCGTCAATCAGAGAGGAAACCGGCAAAATAGCGTTCTCATCATGCAGTATAGCGCGCGTTATTCTAACCAAAGCCAGACCTATACCGTGCGATGTCTCTCCTTTTTTTTCTATGATTTCATATGCGGAATTCTTTACTTCAAAAAAGATATCATTGAGCTGTTTATTGTGCGGACAAGAATCGCGCTTACTGCACATAGGACAATATTCTTTGAATAGTATTCCGCCTATCATCGCTTTGCTCCACATCGGAAACTCACTGTCCCCGTGTTCACCGAGTATATAAGCATGAACATTATGCGGGTCAACACCGCAATGTTTGGCGATCAGGAACCTGAATCTTGCCGTATCTAAAACGGTTCCCGAACCGATTACCTCTTTTGACGGCTTAGACGATAACTTATATGCGGCATATGAAAGAATATCTACGGGGTTTGTAACAATAAGAAGAATTGCGTTAGGGCTGTGTTTCACAATTTCAGGAATTATTTTTTTAAAAATTTCTACATTGTCTTTTACCAAGTCAAGGCGCGATTGTCCGACTTCCTGTTTTTTCCCGGCGGTGATTACGACTAAATTCGAATCTTTTGTATCGCTATAATCCCCCGCAATTATCTCAACCGGAGATACATACGGAGCAGTATGAGAAAGGTCCAAAACTTCCCCTTCAATTCTTTTCCTGTCTTTGTCGATAAGCACAATCTGCCGCGCGAGCCCGCTTAAAACCAAAGCATAGGCATAACGCATGCCCACATTCCCGCAACCGACTATTGATATTTTAGGACTCAAATTTTGCATATTTTATATTTTAACTATTTCCTTGAGCGCTTTAAGAACATCTTCGTAATCCGGCTGTTTGCTGAGTTCTTCGACAATCTGGACATACCTTACAACATCATTTTTATCCAAAATGAGCACCGCTCTGGCTAAAAGCTGCATTTCTTTTATCAGTAAGCCGTAGTTTTTCCCGAAAGAAGAATATTTATAATCGGATAAAACGGTTACATTTTTGATGCCGTTCATCTCACAAAACCTCTTCTGCGCAAACGGTAAATCTTTGCTGATTCCAAGCACTACGATATCGGAAGAAAAAGCAATGGCTTCCTGATTGAATTCTTTCACCTGCAAATCGCATACGGACGTATCCAAAGAAAGAAATGAGGTTATAACTTTAACCTTGCCTTTGAAATCGGCAAGCGTAACATCTTTCATGTCCTGCGAGACCACTTTAAAATCCGGGGCTTTTACGCCTGTTTTTATCAGATTCCCCTCCAAAGTCACGGTATTGCCTTTAAATTTTATATTACTTGCCATCTTCCACCTCCTATTTTATGTGTCCTAAGTATAATAAAGACATATAACAGAGGATGTTATGGGTTAATTCCGCTTTCTATTGACTTTTTTACCAATTAGATTAATGAATCGAGCTATAAATCTACATGAAAGAACATTCTGACTAGGAATCCTATGCCAAACGACAATGCTGCCACACCCAAACTTACAATTGCCATCTCTACAAACCTGCTCGTAAACGGAATATCTTGGGCAATAGACACATAAAAAGTAAATATAGCTATCACGAAAACTGCACTAAAAAGAGTAATACTCAGAGAAAGATAATAGTTGGAGAAAATTAGATACGGTAATATAAGTAAAACCACGGTGCATACATAAGCTATGCCGGTATAAATCGATGCTTTGAGCGGATTTTTATTTCCCCCTTCCGTTTTGGTTGAAATATATTCCGAAGCCGCCATCGAAAGCGAAGCGGCAATTCCGGTAATCAAACCTATCGCCGCAATTTGTCGCGCATTTTGAAGAGCAAGAGTAAATCCCGCTAAAGCGCCCGTTAGCTCCACAAGCGCATCGTTCAAACCCAGAACTATGGACCCGACATACTTTAGCCGCTCTTCATCTATCAGATTTATAAGTTTATTCTCGTGCTCGTTTTCATCTTGTTCTATATCTTTCGCATCCGGGATAAACTTAGAAAATTCGTCATAAGAGATTTGTGCGCGCTCCTCCCCTTTTTCCATTAATTTTGTCCCGAACGTTATGCCGAATATTCTTGAAATCAAAAAATATTTCCATATAGTCAATTTGCTGGGTTTTATTTCCTTTCCTGTATAACCTTTCCAGATATTGTAATGTTTCAGTTCGTCTTCCGAGATGTGTTTTAGAATTTCCTTATTCTTTAGCTCTTTTATCAATTCAGAAAGCTTTTGATAAATAAAATGCTCCGTGATTTCGTTCTTCTGGGCAATCAATATTTTCTTTTTAATATCGGCGGGTAACATTGTTAAATACAGTTGAGAGTGTAGAGTTTAGAGTTGAGAGAAATCTTTCTCTAAACTAAATTCTCTAAACCCTAAACTATTTTTTAAGTTTCTCCTTCATTTCCTCCACTTCTTTCTTACCCTTTGCGTAGAATTTTTCTTCGTCGGGAGCAAGTTGTTTCAGAAGCGTTAGAAACTCTCCCGCGTGGACTCGCTCTTCATCGGCAATGTCCACCAGCACCTCTTTTGATAACTCATCGTCTGTTGATTCCGCAAGCTGCATATAAAGCTGGATTGCTTCATATTCTGCCGCAATCATAAACCTTATCGCTCTTATTAACTCCTGTTCAGTCAGCTTACGGTCCTTGGCAAGTCCGGAAAATGAATTACCGAAATCAGGCATATATTTTCCCTCCTATATCATTATTTGAATTATTCTTATTATACCACTGCAAATCAGAAAAATGAATGTTTTGTATATGACAGCTTAAACGTTCCCCTGTACCTCTATTTCGTCGCCGGGCTTTATTATTCCGCCCTTCAGAACCTTTGTAAATATTCCTTCTGTTGGCATTATGCAGCTTCCTATCTTCTGGAATATTTCACACTTCACATGGCATTCCTTGCCTATCTGGGTTACCTCCTGCTCC
>JAQURI010000071.1 GCA_028715665.1 Candidatus Ratteibacteria bacterium | reverse complement strand
TGGCCGAAGAAGCGAGGGTTTCTATCCGCAACAGAAGGCGGGATGCAAAAGAGGAAATAGAAAAAACCGAGAAAGCAGAACATGTTTCTGAAGACGATGCAAAAAGAGGCCTGAAAGAACTTGAACAGTTGACTTCCAATTACATAGAAAAAATCAATAAGAGTTTGGCGGAAAAGGAAAAAGAAATCGGGACGGTATAATCGTCACGCGTGAATCCCTTGTTTTGAATATATAAATGGATGCGTGACGATTACCCCGCAGAGTATCGGGAAAATATCGCGGGGTCCCCATATTTTGTTATCGGAAGATAACAATGGGGTAAGAAATTTTTCCGATGGATTACGATACGGGGTTCATCGAAGAAAGAAACAGTGTTGGTTAACATTAAATTTCGTTGCTTACAAATTTAGCGAGGTAAATGTGTCATGAAAGATTCTTTTGAAAGAGTTCCTCCTCAAAACATAGAAGCGGAAATTGCCGTTTTAGGTTCTATTCTGCTTGATAAAAACCTGATAGATATTGCGGGTGAAAAATTAAAACCCGAGCATTTTTACCGCAAAGAGCATCAGTTGATTTTTAGGGCAATACTGGACCTTTATAATGACGATAAACCGATAGACCTGATATCTCTTACCGACAGATTAAAAAAGAAAGGCGAACTGGAAAAAATAGGCGGAGCTTCTTTTTTAAGCACTCTCCTATCTGCGATTCCGACTCCCGCAAATATAGAACACTATGCAACAATCGTAAGAGAAAAAGCCATTTTAAGAGAACTTATCGACATATCTTCCGACATAATAAATAAATGTTATGACGGCAAAGAAGACGGTTCAAAACTCCTTGACAAAGCAGAGCAAAGTATTTTTAATATCGCCCAACAAAAAGTCTCCTCCGGTTTCGTCTCTATAAAAGACCTCATTTCCATGGAACTTATAGACGAACTCGTCAGAAAGAAAGAACATATTACGGGGCTTCCGACCGGATTCAAAGATTTGGATGAAAGGACTTCCGGACTTCATCCTTCAGAACTCATAATAATTGCCGGAAGGCCCTCTATGGGAAAAACGAGTTTTGCTTTGAACATTGCAAGGAATATCGCCGTGGAAGAAAAAAAACCTGTCGCGATATTTTCTCTTGAGATGTCTAAAGAGCAGGTGGCGGAGCGATTTCTGTGTATGGAGGCAAGGGTTGATTCGCACAAATTGAGAACGGGATATTTAGCGGAGGAAGACGAACCTAAATTATCAATAGGCGCGGGAGTTCTTTTCGATGCCCCGATATTCATAGACGATTCATCCTCTCTTAATGCCTTGGAGCTACGAGCTAAAGCAAGGAGATTAAAAGCAAAACAAGATATTTCTCTGCTTATTTTGGACTATATACAACTTATGAGCTCCGAAAGCGCCTCGGAAAACCGCCAGCAGGAAATAGCCGAAATATCACGAGCACTGAAAGGGTTAGCGAGAGAACTGCATATTCCGGTAATTGCCGTTTCCCAGCTCTCGCGCAGAGTCGAAACGCGGGGGGAAGACCGGCGTCCGATACTTTCAGATTTAAGAGAATCCGGGGCATTAGAGCAGGATGCTGATGTGGTAATGCTTTTACTGCGAGAGGAGTATTATAAGCCCGACGACGAAGAGGTTAAAGGCAAAGCTGAGCTAAATATCGCTAAACAGAGAAACGGTCCAACCGGGACCATACAAATGTCCTTTATCAAACAATATACGAGATTTGAAGACCTGGCATATATAAGTGAAGAATGAGTCCTTATGGGAAACCAGAAAGCGGCTTTTGTTTGTCAAAACTGCGGTTATACTTCTATAAAATGGTTAGGTAAATGTCCTTCCTGCAATAGCTGGAATACTCTTTTGGAAGAAACGGGAAGTCAGTCCCAAGGCCAACATATATGGGGTAATGAACCGGTTGCCCTTTCGCAGATAAAAGAAAAAGAACAAAAAAGATTTACAACGGGAATAGCCGAATTCGACAGGGTCTTGGGCGGGGGTACGGTAGAGGGCGACGTTATTTTGATAGGCGGAGAGCCGGGAATAGGGAAGTCAACACTTCTTTTGCAAGCTGCGGCAGTCGCTTCGCAAAAAGGCAAAAAAGTCCTTTATGTATCCGGAGAGGAATCCCTGTCACAAATCAAGTTAAGAGCCGACAGATTAAAGATATTGTCTTCTTCTTTAAGCATTCTCTGCGAAGTTAGTTTGGAAAGGATAATAAAATTCATAGAAGAGACCTCGCCCGACTGGATTGTGTTGGATTCAATACAGACGGCATATAAAAATGGTATTAATTCTTCCGCAGGCTCAGTGTCACAATTACGAGAATGTGCTTCGGATTTGATACAACTTGCAAAAAAAAATTCTAAAGCTCTGTTTCTTATAGGCCATGTCACCAAAGAGGGGGTGATTGCAGGCCCGAGAGTATTGGAGCATATGGTAGATGTCGTTCTTTATTTCGAAGGAGAAAAAACGGGACCATTCCGCATCCTGAAGACCTTCAAAAACAGGTTTGGTTCCACCCAGGAAATCGGGGTCTTTGAAATGACGGAAAGGGGCTTAAAAGAAATACCGAACCCATCGGAAATTTTTATGTCACATAGCCCTTCGCCTGCAGCGGGAACCGTTATTGCTTCTTCCATCGAGGGAACAAGGCCGCTTTTGGTGGAAATTCAGGCGCTTGTAAGTGCATCCATGTCCATAAATTTCCCGAGAAGAGTTATAACGGGGGTGGATTATAACAGAGCGCTTCTTTTGTTGGCCGTGCTTGAAAAAACCTTTGGCGCACCGCTTCATAAATATGATTTATTTATAAATGTCGTGGGAGGAATCAAGATAGAAGAAACCGCAGTAGATTTGCCTTTGATTTTTGCGATTGTTTCTTCATTGAAAAATAAACCTCTACCTCAAGGAGCGCTTTTTGTCGGCGAAGTGGGCCTGTCCGGCGAGGTGCGGGGCGTATCCAATATCAAGGCAAGAATCAAAGAAGCGGAGAAATTGGGATTTAAAAAGTGTATACTACCTGACGTGAACCTATCTTCTTTGTCCGCAGCTGAAAAAGCGGGCGGGAAGATAGAATATATAGGCGTGAAAGACATTGTGTCCGCGCTTAAGAAGTTTTTTAATAATTAAATTAATCCGGCATTGCTTTATTTATATATAAAAAGCGAGGTGAAATTATGTTCGGCATTATAATTCGTGTGCTTTTTGCGATTTTCTGCATAGTAACAGGCATTTATTTTTCAGAGGGTCTGGGCCATGTATTTTATCCCCCGGTTTGGGGTGTGCTTTGGGGTGCTATCTGGGCAACAGCTATTTTGTTTCTTGAGTGGGGTTTAAGAAGAACTCCTCCGAAAGGACTTATTGCCGGTTCTATAGGTTTGTTAATTGGACTTATTTTGGCAAACCTGATAACAGGGACGGTTTTAAATTTCCCTTTCACTCCGGAGGTATCTCTTATTTTAAGGGTCGGGATTGCCTTGGCTATGGGATATTTGGGGATGATGGTCTCTTGGCGCAAACGGGAGGAGTTCAGGGTGCTGCTTCCTCACCTTTCCCGTGACGAAGAAAAAAAATGGAAAATATTGGATACGTCAGTAATAATCGACGGACGGATTGCCGATATAGCTGAAACGGGTTTTCTTGAAGGTGTAATAATAATTCCCAAATTCATATTGAATGAACTTCAAAAAATTGCCGATTCGACCATTCCGTTGAGAAGAAAAAGAGGAAGACGCGGGCTGGATATTTTAAACCGAATGCAAAAAAGCGGTTCGTTGGAAATTGTAATCGAAGAAAAAGATTTCCCGGAAATAAAAGAGGTGGATTCCAAACTGATCCAACTGGCAAGAACATTAAACGGAGTAATCGTCACAAACGACTATAACCTAAACAAGATAGCAAAACTGCAAGGGATAACTATCTTTAACATAAACGAGCTGGCTAATGCTTTAAAGCCGGTAATTCTGCCGAGCGAAGAACTGAAAATAAGAATAGTCAAAGAAGGCAAAGAACCTAACCAGGGTATAGCATATCTGGATGACGGAACAATGGTCGTTGTGGAAAATGCGCGGGGGCTAATAGGCGAAGAATTGACCGTGGAAGTGACTTCGGTCCTGCAAACTTCTGCGGGAAGAATGATTTTCGGCCAGCAGCAAAAAAGCGGAGGGAAGTCCCGGTCGCACTCCCGGGACAACGAAAAATAATAAAGAATAAGATAATTTTTTTCTCTCTTTTCTCTCTACTTATTTTTATTTATAAGGCTGGTGCCGGAGGTGGGAGTTGAACCCACACCCTGTCGCCAGGACGGGATTTTGAATCCCGCGCGTCTGCCAGTTCCACCACTCCGGCGTAATTACCAAATAATTTTAACAGAAGATTTCTATAAATTCCAAATCACACCTGCCCGCCAGAGTTTGGTGGAGGGGGGATTTACCTTTTTACTTTTGAGTTTTGACTTTCTTATATATCCAAGTTCTGCACTTCCAATGCGTGGGTCTGGATATATTCCCTGCGCGGCTCCACCTCGTCACCCATAAGCATAGTGAAAATTTCATCCGCAGCATAAGCGTCTTCCAATCGTATCTGCACAAGTGTTCTTTTTTCGGGATTCATAGTGGTTTCCCAGAGTTGTTCCGGGTTCATTTCTCCAAGCCCTTTGTATCGCTGTATTGAAAGGCCTTTCCTTCCCAATTCTTTTATTTTCTCCAACAAATGCAGACCCGAAGAAACGTTATGTTCCTCGCTATCGCTTTTTATTTTATATGCGGGCTTTTCGCCGGAAGGAATTGCCTTAAGGTTTATGCCGTTTTCTTCCAGTTTCGCCATGATTTTTTCAATCTGGCGAGATTCGGCAAATTCTCTCACTTCCCATCCCCCCTGCGTATAACCAAAAAACATGCTGGTTTTTTTAGGGACGGGTTTGAAATTCAAATCACCTTGCTTTTCCGTCTGATTGTCTTTTTCTTCTCTGTCTTGAGTAACTGTTTTCTTTTCGATTTTTTCCATAAAAGAAGCCAATTCTTTTTCGGTATAGAAAAAGTGTTGTTCATCTTCTTTTTTCACTTCATATAACGGGAGTTTTCCTTCAGGAGAGCTGTTTTTAAGATATTTTCCGAGAGTAATGCCCTTGCGTTTTAATGCGGGAGATATCTTTTCCACCTGTAAAAGAAGCTCGATAATCTCTTTGATTTTATTTTCAGGAATGTCTTTCTTTTTTGCAACATCTTGAACCGTTATTCCTTCTATTCCCTCTTTAATAACAAAAGACGTCAACTGTTCCTCGTTCTGGACATATATCTCTTTTTTACCTCTTTTTACCTTATATAGAGGCGGCTGGGCAATGTAAACGCTTCCTTTTTCAATCAAGGGCGCCATTTGTCTATAAAAGAAAGTCAAAAGAAGCGTTCTAATGTGGGAACCGTCTATATCGGCATCCGTCATAAGGATCACGCGGCCATATCTTAACTTGCTGATATCAAAGTCTTCGTCTATGCCCGCACCCAAAGCGGTTATCATGGTGCATATTTCGTCATTTCTTATAATTTTATCCATTCGCGCTTTCTGCACGTTTAAAATTTTTCCTTTTAAAGGCAGGATTGCCTGTGTCCTTCTGTCTCTTGCCTGTTTAGCTGAGCCGCCGGCAGAATCCCCTTCTACTAAAAAAAGTTCCGTCTTCGTTGGGTCTCTTTCCGAGCAATCGGCAAGTTTGCCCGGTAATGTCGCCGAATCGAGCGCACCTTTTCTCCTTACCAGTTCTCGCGCTTTCCTTGCCGCTTCGCGCGCTCTTGCTGCGGTAATGCATTTTTCTATTACCTGCCGCGCCACAGACGGATTTTCTTGTAAAAATTCGCCTAATTTTTCATAAGTATAAGAACTGACGATGCCCTGAACTTCACTGTTGCCAAGGCGGGTCTTGGTTTGTCCTTCGAATTGCGGCTCAGGCAGTTTTACGCTTATTATACCTATCATTCCTTCACGTATGTCCTCGCCGGAAAGCTGCAAATCCTGGATTTCTTTTTCTGAGAAATATTTATGCATATAATCGTTTATAGCTCGTGTCAAACCTGCTTTGAAACCCGAAAGATGCGTCCCGCCCTCATGCGTATTGATATTGTTGGCAAAAGAAAAGATTTGTTCTTTATATTCCTGCGTAAAAAGGATAGCAAATTCTATAATGATTTTATCTTTTGTGTTTTCGAAATAAATCGGTTTATCATGCAGTATTCCCTTGTTTTTGCTTAAATACAGGACGAAGGACGAGATTCCGCCTTCAAAAAAGAATTTTTCTTCTTTGTCGGTCTTCTCGTTAAGAAAATTTATTTTTATACCTTTATTTAAAAATGCCAATTCGCGAAGGCGAGGAATAATAATATCGTCGTTAAATTCGGTTGTGGTAAAAATTTCGTCATCCGGCATAAAACTCACTTTTGTCCCTGTCGTTTTGCTTTTTCCCACTATTTGCAAGGGCGTTGTCGCCTTCCCGCGGGCAAATTTCATGGAATATATTTTGCCGTCCCGCATAACTTCTACTTCCATCCATTCCGAAAGCGCACATACAACGGAAACGCCTACCCCGTGCAAACCGCCGGCAACCTGATATGCTTTATTATCAAATTTCCCGCCGGCATGAAGAGTCGTTATTGCAACTTCCATTGCGGATTTGTTCGAACCTGGATGTTCGTCAACTGGAATGCCTCTGCCGTTATCTATAACCGTTAAGGAGTTATCAACATGTACAGTAACACTTATCTCGTCGCAATATCCAGCCATTGCCTCGTCTATGGAATTGGCAACGATTTCTTCAACTAATTGGTGAAGGCCCCTTTCGGAGACGCTGCCAATATACATACTCGGTCTCTTTCTTACTGCATCCGCACCCTTAAGAACATGAATGCTTTTTGCCGTGTAATCTTTCTGGTCTTCTTTCCGCATTATTCTCCCACCCTGAAGTTAACGTTTTTTATTACTTCCTTGCCAAAAGTTTTATTTACCGCCTCTATTATCTTCTCTTTTTTAAAAAGAAGCTCCTGTAAGTATACCGGGGCATTAACTAAAATAATAAGTTTTTTTCTGTAAATTTTATACGGCTTAACATGAGTGCTTATGTTCTTTCCTAAAACTAACTTGAGCTTATCGAAAACCTCGGAAATTTCCGTTTTTTCTTTTTTTTGTTTCTCTATCCTTTTACAAACTTTCTCTAAAATTTTGCTTAGAGGTTCTGGCCCGTTTTTAGCCATATTAAATTTCCATCGGCATTAGGACATAAACAAATTTTTCGTTGTCCATCGGCCTAAAGAGCGCGGCCTCTTTTGCGGAATTTAAACCCAGAAAGACTTCTTTGCCGTCTATGACTTTCAATACATCAAGGGTGTATTCCGGGTCAAAAGCTATTTGCATTTCTTTTTCTCCGTTTTTAATCATTATCTGTTCCGAAGATTCCCCGATTTCCGGAACTTTGGAGTTGACAACCATGAACTCTTTTTGGACGTCGAACTTTACGGAGCCGCCCTTTTCTTTGGTCAAAACATAAGCCCTCGTGACCGCATCTATCAGTTCTTGCCTGTTAATTAGAAGTTTTTGCTGAAAATTCTTGGGAATGACCTTGTTATAATCGGGGAATTCTCCCTCTATTAACCTCGATGTAAGAGAAATGTTTTTTTGAACGAGATTTATCTGTTTTTCTCCTAACGTCAACAATAATTCTTCGTCCCCCATTATTCTTATAATTTCATTACATGTTTTTATGGGCAAAATACAGCTTTTCTTCTGTTTGGCGGGTTCCGCCCCGATCACCTCTTCAATTAAAGAAAGTCTTCTTCCGTCCGTGCCCACCATCT
>JAQURI010000070.1 GCA_028715665.1 Candidatus Ratteibacteria bacterium | reverse complement strand
GTTTTGCCGTCGGATATAATAATTTGTTTAATGTCCATAGTCCCTATTTTCCCGCTCATTTCCATCTTGCTTTTGTGCGGTTTCTTGAAAGAAAGTTTTCCCGTATAAACTATTTTTTGTCCCATAACGTCCATATTCATGGTCAAGTCCGCGCGGTAACTGTCGATGGTTTTTGCCTGAGCTTCGACTTTGGATATTAACTCTTCCGTTTTTTGGTCGGCGTAGACAAGATTGATACCTAAGCACATAACAGCAATTAATAAACCGCCTATTACGCATAACCTTGCTATTTTCATTGTTATTCCTCCTTATTGTTTTGAACTGCTTAACTTTATATTATACAATGAAACATATGAAAATATTTACTCATTTTGACGAATATAAAGGGAAAAAGCCGCTTTATTTGACCATCGGTTTTTTTGACGGGGTGCACCGGGGACATCAGAAAATCATAAAAAAACTTGTAAAAGAAGCGAGAATAAAACGTTATCCTTCGGCGGTCATTACCTTCTCTTTCCATCCTTTGAAACTCTTAAATTATTCCCACGGCAAACTTCTTATTATGCCGCTTGAGCAGAAATTGAATTATTTTGAACAGTTGGGCGTAGATTATGCTTTCGTTCTGGATTTCAATAAACACGTTGTAGGAATGCAGGCAGAAGATTTCATAGAAAAGGTTCTGGCTAAAAAACTTAAAGTTAAAAAACTTTATATCGGCGAAGATTTCCGTTTTGGCAAAGGCAGGCGCGGAGATGTTGAGTTTCTTAAAAAAGAAGGCAAAAAATTCGGATTTTCCGTTACTGCTGTTCCGCTTATGAAAATAGGAAGCGAAACCATATCCAGCACAAAGATAAGAACTTTAATCACTGAAGGAAATTTTGAAATAATAGAAAAGTTTTTGGGCAGAAAGTATTCGCTTATGGGCAAAGTGGCTAAAGGAAAAGGCATAAGCAAAAATATTAAATTTCCGACTGCAAATATTAAGTTTGACGAAGTCCTTCTTCCGCCGGAAGGCGTATATGCGGGCTGGGCTAAGGTAGGGGCAAGGGGCTATAAGACGGCATTTTTCATCACAACCGAGCCGAAACATTTAATAGAAGCGCATATTATCGGACTGAAGAAAAATATCTATCACAAAAAAGTAGAAATTGTCTTTTTCAGAAAAACCCGCTCACGCATGGATTTCAAAACCCGCCAAGAAGCACAGAAACAGATTGCGGGAGATGTGGAGAGGGTAGAGAAATTACTCTAATTTCTATTTCTTCGGATATCCTACTGGCTGCACGAGCATGATTTTTTGTTCGTTCTTGAGTCCTATTTTTTTAGCAAGCGCGGGTTTGTCGACCATTGCGATTACGACTGTTGAAAGCCCTTCGGATGCGCAGAAAAGATATACGTTCTGGCTTATGAATCCCGTGTCTGCCGCGGAATATAAATCTTTCTGCGGCTGGTCAGCTCTCGTCATTCGCGACTGGTCCGATACATAAATCAAATCCACAGGCACAATTTTCGGAAATGGCTGCATTCCGGTCATTCCCCGTATATCTTCCGCAAGGATAGGATTTAATGCATTTGCTTTTGCGTCATAAATATAAAGTCCTTCTTCCATTGCCACATAAATATCTATGTCCTGCCAGTTTACTGCTGACGGCGCTGTCCTTTGTCCGGACGGACGATTCACTCCGGATCCCGCCCAGAGTAAGTTTGAAAGTATCTGTAAAGGCAGTTTTTTAGTATCGAATTCGCGTGAGGAGTGTCTGTCTTTAAGCGCTTGCATAAGCGGTTTTCCTCCCGTCATTTGCGGCTCCGGAAGTTTAATCGGTTTTAATTCCTGTCCGTAAGTCACAGCGGAGAAAATAAACATAAGAGCCATAACCGAACAAATTGATTGAAACGCTACAGTATTCATATGCATTCCTCCTGTTAGTTGTTTATTTAACTGCAACCAATACCTTAAACCATTTAAAGTCAGGTAAAGGTTTAACCGTGATTTTGCTAAAACCTGCTTTTTTACACAGCGCTTTCCATTGTTTGAAACTTATGCAGTATTCGCCGTCGTTTAAAATGTGTTTTTTGCCGTTGTCATACATACGTTTAAATGTTTCCACTCCACCCTCACTAAGAGCGAGAACAAGTTCATCTTTTAGATAGCCGAGGATTCTTAATAAGCGTTTTGTATCTGTTAGTTTTCCTGTAGTATCCATATCTATATCGCCTAAGATAAACCTGCCACCCGGTTTTAAGATTTCGCGGATTTTTTTGATAGTGGGATATTTGTTTTTTAAATGATGGAGCGTGACAGTGGAAGCGACTATGTCGAATGAATTTTTTGCGAAACGTATTGAGGCGGCGTCTTCGAATTTGTAAGTTATCTTGTCTTTAAGATGTAGTTTCTTGATTTTATCTTTGAACAGCATAAGCATATCCTTGGAGTTGTCTATTGCTGTAACCGAGCAAGCGGCTTTTTGTAAAAACTTTAGAGTCAAAAGCCCGGTTCCGCATCCGATATCGAGAACTTTATCGCCCCTTTTTACTTTCGATTCTTTGACAACTGTTTCCAAGAGTTTATGGTGCCTTTTGACTTTGCCGAGCGTGTTGTCGTATTCATTCGACCAGTTTTTAAACCATGTTTTTGTTATATCTTTCATTTTTTGTGGAAGGTTGTTTTATGCTCTTTAAGTTTTGTTTCAATCCTGTCTCTATGCATTTTGGTTTCTTCGTCGATTATTGCCGATAGTGTCCGGTATTCAATGTCGTCGGTTTTAATGATTTCCGAATATTTGCGTTCCAGCGCGGAATTTTCAATGTCCCAAGCAATTGCTAATATCCTTTGAGGAGATATGTCTTCTTTCTTTACTCTCTCTATAGTTTGCATCACGTTTTTTATCGCGCTTTGGACCGAATTTATTGTAAAATGTCTATGGTGTAGGTAAGTTGCTTGTGGGCCGAGCCGGTTTTTAATTATACCTGCCATTTTTTTTACGTTTTCAGAGTGCTTGATTTCATCTTTATTCAGGGATAACCAGAAATCTGCATCTTCGCACCACTTTTGTGAACAGATTTTGTAAAGGATAGATATTGTTATTTCGAATTGCGACATAACCTTCATCAATTCCAACAGTTCTTCCAAATTGTGAACTCTCATATTATTTTTTGAAAATGAAATAAGCGGCGGCGATTAAGCATAAGCCCGTCCATAAATAGTTAAAAGACATTTTAGTTTTCATGTAGAATACGGCAAACGGGACAAAAATACTTAAAGTGATAATTTCCTGGATTATTTTCAGCTGGCCTAACGAAAAAACGCTATAACCGGCCCTATTTGCGGGAACTTGAATTAAATATTCAAAAAAAGCGATTCCCCAACTTGCCATGGCGGCGATAATCCAAGGTTTATTGTTTAAGTTTTTCAAGTGCGCATACCAGGCAAAAGTCATAAAAAGATTACTGCATGTTAATCCTGAAATTAGTAATATTATGCTTTTCATATTTTTATCCTTGTTTACCGATTTGGGGAAAATATATATCATATATTCGTAACTGCTGCAACCCAAAATTATTGAATGGAATGCTATAATAATAGCAATAAAGCAGGAGTAGATTGTATGAAGATTCTTCATGTAGATACTGAAACGGGATTTAGGGGAGGAGAATTACAGGTCCTTCTGCTGATGGAGGGATTAAAGAAAAGGGGGCATGAGAATTTCTTGGCGGCTTCCAACGATTTGTTGATAGAGAAAGCCCGTTCAATAACAGAATCAACATATAGAATAAAGCCCAAGAAAATATTTGACGTTGTAAATATTTTCAAAATTTGCAGATTCATTGGATTTTCGCAGGCCGATATTCTGCATGTCCATACGGCGCACGCTCATCTTTTGGGCGGAATAGCAGGCAAAATAAAACACAAACCGGTTGTAGTTACAAGAAGAGTAGACTTTCCAATTAAAAGCCGTTTCAAATATAACCGGCTTGCCGACAAGATTATAGCTATTTCAAAAGCCGTAGAAAAAATCTTATTAGACGCAGGGGTTATAGAAAATAAAATTGTCCTTATTTCAAGCGGTATAGATACGAGCAGGTTTGATAATGTAAAACCTGCAGATTATTTATTCAGGGAATTCAACATTCCGGGTAAGAGGCTGATGATAGGAACGGTAGCGCATCTTACCGACCACAAAGGGCATACTTATCTTTTGGATGCAATCCCCAAAGTTTTGAAAGAATTTCCGCATTGTTTCTTTTTGTTTATAGGCGACGGGGAATTGAAAGATTCTTTGAGGACGAAATCCAGAATAGCGGGAATAAGAGACAAAGTTTTTTTCACGGGTTTTAGGGAGGATATTCCGGAAATTCTTTCCATATTGGACCTGTTTATTTTGCCTTCGCATCTTGAGGGGTTGTGCACATCCTTAATGGACGCGATATATATGGGTGTTCCTGTTGTTGCGACTACGGCGGGAGGGATACCGGAAGTGGTAGAGAACGAAAAAACCGGTTTATTGGTTCCTCCAAAAGACCCCAATGCTTTGGCCGAAGCAATTATTAAACTGCTCAAAGATAAAGATAAAAGAGAAACATTTGCTGCTGAAGGCAAAAAAAGAATACTTGAAAAATTTACTGCATCCCGGATGGTTGAACAAGTAGAGCAAGTGTATCTTTCACTATTAAAGTCGTAATAGTTTGCCGTCTCTATAAGAAAATAACTTTTAAATTGGTTTTTGGACAACCATCTGATAAAATCCCGCTGGTATTAATAAAAGGAGATATTTGAAATGAAAAAAACAAAAGGAACGCAAACCGAAAAGAATCTTCTTGCGGCGTTTGCCGGCGAATCGCAGGCGAGGAACAGATACACTTATTTTGCAAGTGCGGCACGAAAAGAGGGGTTTGAGCAAATATCTGGAATATTTATTGAGACAGCGGAAAACGAAAAAGAGCATGCTAAAAGGTTTTTTAAATTTCTCGAAGGCGGAGACGTTGAAATAACGGCCTCTTATCCGGCCGGTATCATAGGAGACACCGCCGCCAATCTTAAAGAAGCGGCTGACGGTGAAAAGCTGGAATGGAGTACTATATATAAAGATTTTGAAGGGATTGCCAGCGAAGAAGGTTTTGAGGAAATAGCCGTTCTTTTCAAAGAAATCGCCGAGGTTGAAGAAGAACACGAAAAACGTTATAGAAAACTGCTGAAGAATATTAAAGAAGGCAAAGTCTTTAAAAAAGATGCGGTAGTCAAATGGAAATGCCGCAACTGCGGTTATGTGCATGAAGGCAAGGAAGCGCCGAAAGTATGCCCTGCCTGCGCTCATCCGCAAAGTTATTATGAACTGTTGGCCGAAAACTATTAAAACGGAGAATTAAATGAATTGTCCGGCGTGTAGACAGCCGATGGTTGTTTTGGAACTTGATGAAATAGAGATAGACCACTGCATCTCTTGCGGTGGAATATGGCTGGACGCGGGAGAACTCGAACTCTTATTGGAAGATTCTGCAGAAAAAGATAAACTTTTGTCTTCCTTTAAGGTTGATAAGAATACAAAAAGAAAATCGAGAAGATGCCCCCTCTGTTTAAAAAAAATGCAAGAAGTTCTATGCGGAGTAGATAACGAAAAAAAAATTATCATAAACGAATGTCCCCAAAAAGACGGTTTTTGGTTTGACAGGGGGGAACTGGAAGAAATAATCAGGATAGGAAGTTTTGATAAAAGTAATAAAGTGCTGGAACTACTGAAGGACATGTTTAAAAAATCTTAAATTTAGTCCGCCTTCGTCTCGCTCCGACATTATGTCGGAACGGACTTCGGCGGACAAGGGAGGTTGATATGGGGATAGTAGCATTAGTCATACTTGTAGTAGTTGTAATAGTGGTTTTGTCTGTTATAGGAGTTTTCAATGCTCTTGTTGGATTAAGAAACCAGGTGAAAAATGCCTGGTCGCAGATTGATGTTCAACTGAAAAGACGGCATGACCTTATACCGAATTTGGTGGAAACGGCAAAAGGATATATGCAGCATGAAAGGGGGACGCTTGAAAGCATAACAAAAGCAAGAAGTGATGCAATGAGTGCTCAAAGCGTGGGCGAGAAAGCGAAGGCAGAAACAGCCTTAAGCAGTGCTATGAGCAAGTTTTTCCTTGTGGTTGAAAATTATCCCGACCTTAAAGCAAACCAAAATTTTCTGGCTGTGCAGGAGGAATTGACTTCTACCGAAAATAAAATAGCATTTGCCAGGCAGAATTATAACGACCAGGTCCTTTTCTTCAATAACAAAATCCAAATGTTCCCTTCGAATATTGTAGCGGGAATGTTCAATTTCAAATCGCAGGAATTTTTTGAAGTAGAAGGAAAAGAAGAAAGAGCGGTCCCGAAAGTGAAATTTTAATCATCACACATTTAAAATTGAAGATCGCAGATTAAAGATTTAAATAATTGAATATTCAAATTTAATTTTCAATCTTGAATTTTTAATCTTTAATAGAAACATGTGGGAATTAATACGGGCAAACAAAAGAAAGTCAATCATTCTTTTTTTATTAATGGGCATATGCCTGTTGCTATTGGGGTATCTTATCGGTGCAACTCTTGACCCTAAGACAGGAGGTATTTTAGGTATTTCAGTAGCCTCAGCGATATGGCTGATTATGTCGCTGGTGAGTTATTTTGCGGGGGACTCCATACTGCTTACCATGAGCGGTGCCAGAGAAATAACACACGATATTCATCCTCAGCTTTTCAATATTGTTGAGGAGATGAAGATTTCGGCAAATTTACCTTTTATGCCGAAGGTTTACATCATAGACGACCCAGCTCCCAATGCATTTGCCACGGGCACGAAGCCCGGAAGAACTTCTGTTGCCGTAACTGCGGGCTTACTTTCGAGATTGAATCGAGATGAGCTCCAAGGGGTTATTGCGCATGAGATGTCGCATATATCTAATAGAGACGTGTTGTTCGTAACATTTGCCGGAGTATTGCTCGGCAGCATAGTATTTTTATCCGATGCATTCTTGAGAAGTATGCGTTATTCTTCCTATTCATCGAGACGATACCGTTCAAGCGGCAAGGGCGCGGGACAAGCACAACTGATTATGCTTGCCTTAGCTATTCTTTTTGCTATACTCGCTCCTATTTTCGCGCAATTGCTTTATTTCGCTTTGTCGAGAAAGAGAGAGTATTTGGCAGATGCTTCGGCAGTAAGATTAACAAGATATCCCGAAGGGTTGGCTTCTGCGCTCGATAATATTTCCAGGACAAATCTTACTCTCGCTTCAGCAAATAAAGCCACAGCGCCAATGTATATAGTCAATCCCCTCCCTAAATTGGGCGCAGTTGGTCTTTCGGACCTCACAAGCACGCATCCTCCTATTTCCGAAAGGATAAAAATTTTAAGGGGCATGTCGCAGGGAGTAAATTATTTGAGTTATCAAAAATCTTTTTCTTTGATTAAAGGGCAAATGTCTCCCGTTATTCCTCTTTCAGGCATACGTGAATCCGAAGTTATCCCGATAAGAGAGGCTTCCATAGAGCCCCCAAAAGAACAGACTAAAAAAGAAAAAGCACGAGAATTGGGTGATTTGATAAGGGCAGTTAATCAATATGCCTTCCTGACATGCGCTTGCGGTCTGAAAATCAAGACGCCACCCGATTTCAATAAGCCCAAGATAGATTGTCCGCGATGCGGACGCAAAATTGAAGTACCGATAACGGAACTCGCTGCTATTTCGGCATTAGGCACGGTAATGTCCCCCGCGCGTAAAAAACAAAATCAGTCCGATTCCGGACCGCTCATATATAAAAGAAAAGGGAACAGCTGGGAAAGTTTTCTCTGTTCTTGCGGCAGAC
>JAQURI010000069.1 GCA_028715665.1 Candidatus Ratteibacteria bacterium | reverse complement strand
ACCGGAAGCCCTTATACCTTATCTGCACGGTTACTGCATCAGCGGCGATAACAATTTAATTCATACGCGTTTGCAGGTCTCTTACAACATAACCGAACCTATTTCCTACGTTACAAAAGTAAAAGACGAAGAAGAACTCATAAGATCGGTCGTATCCAACGCAGTAATAGAAACGGTAGGACGTTTTTCTGTCGAAGGAGCTTTACGCACTCAACTGGAAAAAATCAGCGTTTTAACACGTTCCAAAGCACAAGAAAGATTAAATTTGCTGGATTCCGGAATAACGGTGAGTTCTATTTATATTGAACGCTCTACGCCCCCGCTTAACGTAGTCGAAGCTTTTAACAAAGTTACAAAGGCCGAACAGATAAAAAGCACGCTCATAAATGACAGCAGGACTTATGCCAACCGAGTAATAAACACCGCCAGGGGGGGCGCGTCCGTAATATTGGCTGAAGCCCAAACTTATCGCAATACCGTCGTCAACGAAACACTTGCAGACGCGACCTATATTCAAGAACTGACCCAAAAATTCAAGAAAGGCAGTAAAGAATTGGAAACTTATCTCTCTTATTTTTATCAGGAAAAAATGGAAGAATTGCTTGTCGGCTTAGAAGATAAATTCATTTTACAGACACCCGTCAAAGAAAAAGAAAATGAGTTGAGGATACAGCTCGGTAAAGAAACAAAATGGGAGGGAGCAAGATAATGCAAGCCGAACTTTATCATCCGGTCCACATACACGAAGAAGAACATCATTTGGTGCAAAGTCTCTTGATTACTCTTACGGGCGGTATTCTGATTTTTAACGCGTTTTTATCAACCCGTCTTTTCCCGGATTCTCCCTTAATAAGCGAAATCAGCGCTTTGGCAGGCGCGCTACTGTTAGGCCTTCCCATGATAATAAAATCTTTCAAAGGGTTTTTCACGGGAGGACTTAGACTCACCGAACTTGCAAGTATAGCAGTACTTGCATGTATAGCTCTCGGAGATTATTTAACTGCCGGGGTGGTAGCTTTCATACTAGTTTTGGGAGAGCTTTTGGAACATAGAACCGCTCTCGGCGCACAGGAATCGATAGAATCGCTTTTAAAACTCACTCCCCCGATGGCGCATCTTGTAAAGAACAATGACGAAAAAGATGTCTTAGTAAAAGAACTAAAGTCAAAGGATATAATAAGGATTAAACCGGGTGAAAATATTCCCGCGGATTCCGTTATAGTGCAGGGAGAAACATCGGTGAACGAGGCATCCATTACCGGAGAATCTTTCCCGGTCGACAAGAAAAAAGGCGACCGCATATTCGAAGGAACAAACAATATTACAGGCGTAATATTGGCAGAAGTAGAAAAAGTCGGCGAAGATACGACTCTGGGAAAAGTAAAACAATTAATCCTGGAAGCGGAAAAAACCAAAATCCCCATTATGTCATTGATAGAAAAACATATTTATTGGTACATCCCCGTCATACTAATGACTGCGGCATTGATACTTTTCTTCACACGGGACGCCTCAAGGTCGATTTCTTCAATCATTGTAGGCGTTCCATGTGCTCTTCTTTTAGCAACCCCCACGGCCATAATCGCCGTCCTTTCCGTAGCCGCGCGTAAAGGAGTGATGATAAAAGAAGCCCGAAAAATCGAAACAACGGCGGGGATAGACGCGGTAGTTTTTGACAAAACAGGGACACTGACCACAGGAGAATTAAGGGTCACTTTGATTAATCCCGTAAAAGAAATTTCGCCCGACAGATTGATTTATTATGTAGCCACTCTGGAAAAACATTCATTGCATCCCGTGGCAAGAGCAGTAAGAGAACTTGCCGTCAAAGCCAATATAAAGCTGGGTGAACCCGAAGAATTCAAAGAAACAGTAGGTCGAGGAGTTAAAGGTAAAGTAGACGGAAAGAAATTAATCTTAGGCAGAGAATCATATTTAAAAGAAAATAAAATAGATATAGACGAGCAACAAAGAGAAGCGGGAAGCATGTTGCATATAGCTATAGACGAACAGTATTACGGATGGATCCAAGTTGCAGACCAGATGCGTCTGGAAGCAAAAGAAACCACGGAACAATTGAAGAAAATCGGAATAAAAAAATTAGTAATGCTTACGGGTGACAAAAAGGAAGTTGCCGAAAGGATAGCCAAAGAATCGGGATTTGAAGAAGTAGTAGCCGAATGTCTTCCTGAAAGAAAATTGGAAATAGTTGAAAGCCTGCAAAAAAAAGGATATCGAGTAGTAGTAATAGGAGACGGGATCAACGACGCCCCGGCTCTTACGGCGGGAGATATCGGAATAGCAATGGGTGCTATGGGAAGCGACGTAGCGATAAACAGCGCATCAATCGCCCTGATGTCCAACGATTTAAGAAGAGTGCCGTTTTTCATCTCTCTATCACGGCTTGCACACCGCATTATTTACCAGAACATAGCTTTAGGAGGGGCGCTTGTCCTCATCGGATTGACTCTGGCGGGAATGGGAATAGTCAACCCCATAATAGCAGCTCTATATCACGAAGTGGGTTCTCTTGCGGTCATCTTAAACAGCGCCAGAATAGTGAAATCCGAGTAAGTTTTAGGTTTCTTATGAGAAAAAATAATTTAGGAGCGTAATATGGAAGAATTGGTAAAGTTACAAGGTGTTACGAAAACTTTCAAAGATTTCTGGGGAAAACCCAAGGCAGTAGCCATTAAAAACTTATCGTTCTCGGTAGAAAGAGGGGAAATCTTGGGGCTCCTCGGGCCTAACGGCAGCGGCAAATCCACTACGCTTAAATTAATGCTGGGACTTCTTTATCCTACTCGCGGCAGAATATCTGTTTTTGGGAAACATCCGGGAGACAATATTGCCAAACAATTTATAGGGTATCTACCCGAAGAAGACTATCTATACTCTTACCTGAACGGCCGCGAGACACTGGACTTTTACGGAAAAATTTTCAGTCTCCCATCTAAGGCAAGAAGAGAGAGGATAGACTTTCTTATAGATTTATTGGGAATAAAGGCATATCAAAGACGAAGCGTCGGAGAATATTCGAAAGGTATGGCAAGAAGAATAGGACTTGCCCAGGCTCTAATAAACGACCCCGAGTTGTTAATTCTCGATGAACCCACAAACGGAATGGACCCCATAGGCATAAAAGAAATGAAAGACCTTTTTCTCGACCTTAAATCTAAAGGCAAAACAATGGTTATTTCAACACATCTTTTGTCAGACATAGAAACTATATGCGACCGCGTCGGGATTCTCTATCAAGGAGAATTCATAGCAATGGACAGAGTGGACAAGTTATTGCTTCCGTATCACAATGAAAGTCATTGTCTGGAGAAATTTTTCTTAGACAAAGTATATGCAGAAAGAGAAAAAAGAGAAGAGAAGAGAAAAACGGAATTTTCGAAAGAAAAAGCTGTTCCTGCGAAGAAACCCGATGAAGTAGACCAGGAAGTTATACGGAAACTTTTGCACAAAGAATAAAAACTCAAGAGATATTTAAAATTAAATCCTTATAAATACGAGATAAAACGTTATGAACCGCAGAATTACCGCAGTTTCTCTAAATACTTTCCGCGATTATTTTTTCACGCCGGCGGCAATAATTCTTCTTATTATACTTTCGCTAACTCCTTTTCTTTGTTCTAATCTTTTGGGAGACGGAACCGCAGAAGGAAAATTCAGGGTTTTTGTGACTTACTCGTTTATAATCGGTTCCATTATCTTCACCGCAATAAATATTGCGATTTCCTGTTCTTCCATCAGCAATGAATGGAAAAAGAAAACTTTACTCATTTTAGATGTCAAGCCCATTAAACGCTGGGAAATTATCGCAGGCAAGTGGGTAGGGATGCTACTCATAAATATAGTTTTTATTACATTTTTCGTATTAGCAATATCTTTTTCCTCTCTGCTCATATCCCGCCAGTTAATAGAAAATTTTCCCGAAGATATAAATATATTCACAACCGAAACAGAGCTTTTCCCTCTTGCAGAATCTGCCAATTCCGGACAAACCGCACAAGACAAAGTCAAGCCTTCGGATTTTATGTCTTTCCTGTCCCAAAGTTCAAAAAACATAAGAGGAATGTACGTCATTCCTGCAGGAGGAAGAATGGATTGGACTTTCAAGGGCATCCGTCTGCCCGCCGACCTTCAAACAAATCCTTCGACAGACAACTTCGATAATGTATATCTATCATATCGCTTTCAAACTTCCAGTCCGGACAGGCAATCCGCTTTGGGTTATTGGCTTGCGGGAAACCCGTCCTTACTGGCACCGTTTGAAATGCAAACAGATCTTGCAAAAGACCAAGTCCATCGGTTGCCGATTCCGGCACAGGCAATCAGTAGTGAAGGGGAACTTAATATAACGTATCTGAACATCGACCCTTCAAATATCAGCGTTTTGTTCCCGGGGTCCGATTTCAAAATACTTTATCCTCAAGGCAACTATTGGATAAACTTACTAAAAGGAACCGTAAATATCTTAATTCTTTCAACTTTTATTTTTTCTGTGGGACTTTGCTTCTCCTGTATAGTGTCGCATTTAACGGCAATCCTCTCGACATCCATTTTAATATTCACCTCTTACATGTATGAGTTTATTCAAATAATCAGAATTTCCATCCTACAGGAAATGCAGGCACAACAAGAGATAGGATTAATACAACGCATATCCTATCCCCTATTAAATTTTCTCTCTTCGATTCTTCCTCCCCTAAATGAAGCATTGCCGCATTCTTATATCGGAACTTTTATTTTAATGCCTTCTTCTTATTTAATTTTTCTCTTCATACGGATAATAATCTTAGGAGCTTTACCGTTATTGATTGTTGCTGTAATTTATTTATCACACAGAGAATTAGGGATCCCCAATGAATAAAAAAATCAAAACTATTCTCATATTTCTGGCTGCATTATTGTTTTTTTACTCTTGCTCTTATCCGCTTTTTCAGACTCATGAAAGGCTGCGCTCCTTTTTGCCGGAAGAAACAAGTTTTAAAAAACTCCCCCCGGAACTCGTTTTTACCACGGTGCTTCTGGGCGGATTCCGGGGAATTGTTGTCAACCTTTTATGGTTAAGAGCGCAAAAACTGCAACAAGACGGTAAATATTTCGAACTCATCCAACTTGCCGATTGGATAGGAATGCTGCAGCCCTACTTACCTACGGTCTGGAAATTCAATGCATGGAATTTATCTTATAATGTTTCGGTGCAGTTCCCTACCGGAGAAGAAAGATGGAACTGGTTATATCAAGGAATCAAGCTGTTAAGGGACAAAGGGTTAAAATACGCTCCCACTTCATCTGAAATCTACCGAGAACTTTCATGGATAACATATCATAAAATTTCCGAGACCCTGGATGAATTCAACGCCTATTATAAAAGGATGTGGGCAAAAATCATGCAAGATGCTTTGGGCGACATGACCCTTGAAGAAATAGTTTCAAATTCCTCTTCAGAAGAGTTATTAAAAGACAAAAATATAGAAGTGATCGTTTCCTCCTTCAAGGAAAATAAAATAGACGTTTTTAATACCGATTGGGAAGAACTCTCCGGCAATAATTTTTCCGCCCTGCCCGAAAATTTAAGAGAACTTGCAAAGACCCCTTCTTTCAGAAAAATAGAAGCGTATTTACGGGGTAAAAGATTACGGGAAGAATTTAAAATGGACCCGGAATTTATGCTGGAATTGGAAAAGAAATATCTTCCTTTAAACTGGAAATCATCGGCAGCGCATTCCCTGTACTGGATAGAAGAAGGCAAGAGAAAGACCAACGATTTAGCGGAGATAGATTACCGTAGAATGGTTTATTTTTCTCTGGGGCACTTGTGGAAATGGGGAAACGTCAGCGTAAAGAAAATAGGCGAAGAGGAGGTATTGATTCTTGCTCCTGATTTTAACGTTGTCCCTATCCTAAATGCTTATTATGAAGATACTATAAAAACCTTGGATGAAAATATAGCGATAGGAGTAAAAAACGCACACCTTTATTTCTTAAGTGAAGTCGTAGTTATGGCATATACAATGAATGATCTACCGGTAGCGCAAAAATATTATATCTATTTGAAGGAGCAATATCCCGGAGAAACCGCCAATCTGTCTTTCCCGGACTATGTCGCATCTAAATTCACAGAAAGATTAAATTTTAATGAAGCTTCCATCCCTCAACTAACCGATATTTTGTTCGGGATTATGTATCAAAGCTACTGGGCACTCGCAACCGGAGAAGACGAACGTTATGCAGGACTGCAATCTTTAGCTAAATCGGTTTATGAAAGGACAGCAAGCAACATTTCGCGTTTTCAAAAACTCTTTCCTACTTTTGACGCTTTGCAAACATCCAGTCTGGAAGCCTCTCTCGCCATACTTCCGCCGGATATTGCCTCATCTCTGCGCATCCGCTTAAAAATAGAAGAGCCCGCCGCCACTGAAAACCAATAGACAAGCAGGCTCTAATCGAACTATATAATTATATAATCTTGCTAAGTTCTTTATACGAACCTTTGAGATTCTTATAGAGGTCTCTATAAAGTGCGTAAAAGTTCCTATAAACGGCAGCGTTCTTTGGGTTCGGTTCCTGTGCCGCTCCCAGTTTAATCACCTTGCAGGCATCCGCCACATCTTTATACGCCCCAACCCCGATGCCCGCCAATAACAATGCTCCGTAGGGCGCGCCTTCCTCCACTTTAAGCGTCCGTATAGGAGATTCAAATATGTCCGCAAGCATTCCTCTCCATAACTGGCTCTTTGCGCCGCCTCCCACAAAACGAACTTCTTCTATTTTTATATTCAAATCTCTCATAAGTTCCAGAGAATCTCTAAGCGCAAAACCCACTCCTTCCATAACCGCCCTTACAAAATGGAATTTATTGTGTTTCAAACTCAAACCGAAAAATACGCCTTTTGCATCGGGGTCCTGATGCGGCGTTCTTTCTCCGGTAAGATAAGGAAGGAAAATCAAACCTTCGCTTCCGATCGGAATTTCTTCGGCTTTTTTGTCCATTAAGTAATAAAAGCCCACCCCCTGTTTCTTCGCGGTTTCTTTTTCGTTATCGCAAAGGCTGTCGCATACCCATTTGAAACTGCCGCCTGCAGACAGCACAACGCCCATCAGGTGCCATTTCCCTTTTACCGAATGGCAGAAAGAATGAAGTTTACCTTCAGGCGCTATCTTTGCGCTATCCGTTGAAGCAAAAATTACGCCCGATGTTCCCAAAGTAGCGGACATAACGCCTTCTTCATATATTCCGCAACTTATAGCGCTTGCTGCCTGGTCGCCGGCGCCCGCTACAACCGGGATACCTACCTTTAATCCCGTAAGTTTTGCAGCTTCACCGTTCACTTTACCCGTTATTTCGGAGGATTCATAAACTTTCGGGAAGAAATTCTTATCAAGTCCCAATTTTCTTAAAACTTCGTCAGACCATTTTCTTCCTTTCACATCGAACACCGAAGTCCCGGACGCATCCGAAACATCCGAGGCAAATTCGCCGGTCAATTTAAACCTTATATAATCTTTCGGGAGAAGAATCTTTTTTATTTTCTTATAATTTGCCGGTTCTGTTTCCTTAAGCCACAATATCTTCGGAAGGGTAAAGCCGGTTAAGACCGGATTACAAGTAAGTTGAATAAATTTTTCTCTGCCGAATAACTTATGGACTTCATCCACCTGTTTTGCCGTCCTATTATCACACCATAGTATTGCGGGTCTTATAACTTCGGATTTTTCATCAAGAAACACGGAACTGTGCATCTGTCCGGTAAGCCCGATTCCGTCAATCTCTTCGCCTTTTATATTCTTTTTTTCAAGCGCCCCTTTTATAGCGGAACAAGTAGCTTTCCACCATTGGC
>JAQURI010000068.1 GCA_028715665.1 Candidatus Ratteibacteria bacterium | reverse complement strand
TAAATTTTATATCTGGCACATCTATCTTTTTAACAACCTCAATAAATTTATCTATCCCCTTTTGTAACGTTAGTCTCCCTACTACCCCTACAATTAATTCCTTTTCATTTATATTAAATTCCCTTTTAATCTTATTTTCCCTATTTAGTTTACAAAATTCTGATAAATTAATACCATTATAAATAACTTCAATATTACGCAATAAAATTCGTTCTTTTATGGACGCAATTCTCTTAGTATTCTCAGAATTAGCCACCCAACAATCAACAAATTTATTCGTTAACCTTTTCCATAATAAAACTTTTTTCTTTTCCCATTTTATATTACCTAATTTTGTTCCATGAATATGTTGAATAAAAGTCGAATGTGAAGAAAAAAATTTCGACAATCTTACAATTGGAGGGCCATTGTGGTCATGAATAATATTAAATTTTTCTTTTTTTATGAACTTTACATAATTAAACCAATTGATTATATCAAATCCCGATTGCATATTAACTTCTATGGTTTTAATGCCTGATTTTTCGGCTTTAGATCCCAATATTGACCTTTTAGCCATATACGCTATTGTTACGTCATTACTATTCTCCTTTTGAGTAACAGCTAAGTTATATACGAATGTTTCTGCTCCTCCAAGTTCACCTGACCAGTTTATATGAAGAATTTTCATAAGCACTCCTGCTTTGACAAGATTATTATCATTTATTGGTATTTTCTAATTGCCGCAACCATATTTCAAATGTAACAATTTTTGTTATTTCTCTCCAGTTTTCTATATCCCAATTTGGATAAATCCTACTCAACTCTTTTAATCTCGGAACATTATAATAATCCCTTTTAAGTGTTCGAGATTCTTCTATAATTCTTTTAGCCACACTACGCATAATGTTTTCCGTTGAACTTTTATTAGAAGAATTGGATAATTTTTGTTTAAGACTATAAAACAAAATCACAGGTAATGCTATCGGATATAAATTCAATAAAGGAGGGTACCCTCTATCTGTTGGTGTAAATAGCAACTTGGGGTTATTATATTGAATAATTTTACTCGAAATTTGTTGCCCCTTTAGTCTATTAAAAGGATTTTGGGAAAATTGTTTGCTCTGCAGAATAGAAAATGGTGTATTGGTCAAAAAATTTATAAAATCATAATCTATATATGGAAGCCTAACACAGGTATAAAAACTTTCAAGTAAAGTCATTGCACCATAATATTTACGGAAAATTTCAAATAAAGTAAAATATAGCGCTCTTTCATTTACTGATAATTCAAATGGAAATTCAATTTTAATTTCACCTTTATTGTATTCAATAAATTCTTTAGAAAATAGACCATATGAACTACTCATTCTTCCAATATTATCCAATGTTTGTAAAGGATTATTAGAAAATATTATATCTTTCAAGTTTTTATTAAACGGAAGCCCTGTGTTTTGCAATCCTCTAGTAAGTTCGCTGCCACCTATTCCCGTAAAACATGGATTTATAAGATTATGCAATTTTTTAAATACATAAAGTAATTCGGTATGAATTATATTACACAAACCATCCGTAAACCAAACAGTTTTTTCTAAAAATTCATCGACGTCTTTATTAAATTCAGAACCAATTTCTTGAGTTATATGATTACATCCTACCCCCCTGGCAATTTCTCGAGCAATAATAGATTGTTTATCATCCTGTACTTTATATGTAAAACTATTAATTTTATATCTATTACAGTCTATCGCAGATAATATTGTCCGGGAATCATATCCTCCCGTAAGGGTAAGACCAATTTCCGTATCTTTATTCAATAACCCACCAACTACATTTTTAAACACTTCTCCACATTGTTTCGTAGCTTCTTTATTAGTTAGTTGCTCCTTATTGAGAAGATTTTCAAATTTCCAATATTCTCTTTTTTTGAACTGTAAATTTGGCAGTGTATTTAAGTCAAATTCCCATATTGAGGCAGGTGGCATACGTTCAATATTTTTGATAAATGTTTTATTTTCTAACGGATAATTAAACATCGCAAAATCGGCCATTGCAGAGACATTAATTGAAGGACTCTCTCTTAGATGTTTTACAATAGCTTTTAACTCTGATGCAAAAATAAATTTATCATTTCTATTTGTATAATATAAAGGTTTAAATCCATAATGGTCAGTTATAATAAATACTTTTTTGTCCGATATGCGAAAAATTACAATAACAAATTGCCCTTTTATATAATTTACAAAATTTATACCTTCTTTTTCATACAAAGATAACAAATTACGCTTATTTGAATCCGCATTGAAATTATAAAATACTTCTCCTTCTGATAAAAGCATAATAGTTTTATCATTATTAAATAATATCTTTTTCTCCTGTGTAATACCTACATTTCCCAATAAAATAGAATCAAACTCATAAAATTCACTTTTGTAAAAATTTTCATGTTTCATAACTTCTATCATTGATATCATGCTATCTTTACTTAAAATACCTTTATTTAATATTCCAGCTATTGCCATTTTTTTACTTGTTTTTAGGATAAAAATACTCTATTGTAAATTGTTTTTATTTCTTCTGCAACTTTATCTTCATTGAAATCTTTTATAATATTTTCTCTTCCGTCCTTACCAACAGTCTCTAACATGGACGTATTATTGATTATCGTATTTAATTTATTTATTATCTTATCTTTCTCGTCTAAATTATCTATCAACCACCCTGTTTTCCCATCTTTTATAATATCCGGAATGCCACCAATACTTGATGCCAAAACTGGTAATCCACAAGACATCGCTTCTAAAACAGAAACTGGCATTCCTTCACTTCTGCTTGGCAAAAAAAATAAATCACAGGCATTAAACCATTTATACAATTCGGAATTAGGTTTAGGTCCAATTAAGACAAAGTTGGTCAAAGAATTTATTTGGTATTTTATGTTTCCTATCAATATAAATAAGTTATCTTTTAACGCTTTTGCGCATTCGTATATAATATCTACACCTTTATTATAAGAAACTTCTCCGACAAATAATATTATATTTTTAGATTCAGGAAGATTTAATTCTTTTCTTAACTCTTTTTTATTAGGAAGCCCTTGGACGGGGATTTCTATCCGGCTCCGCTGGACAGAAATTGGGTAAAACAAGTCTGTATTCACGCCACAGCTAATTACAGAAATCTTCAATTTATTAACATTAAATTTACGAATAAGAGCCTGTTTTATTCCTTTACTAACGGCAATAATAAAATCCGTTCTTTTAATTGTTAACCTATGTAAAAAATTATATAAAAAATTACGATACGGCTCTAATAAAGCATCGCTTCCATGATAAGTAATTATAAGATTCTTTCTTTTAAAAATCAGAGCGGGAAGCGCTGAATGAAATCCATAATGAGCATGAATGATATCATATTTCTTAAACAAGATATAATAAATACTTTGTAAATAAAATAAAAAATAACTCCCTTTTTTGGTCTTTGTTGACTTTATAACTATAACCTTTTTCTTTTCTAAAGACTCTACTTGCCTTTTTATAAATTCACCATGATAAGATTTTCCATCTGGATAAATATTACTCAAAACAAGAACTTTCATTTTTTATATCCAAAAATAAACAAATAACCACCATACCTTCTAATACCTAATTCTAGCAAACATTCCTCTATTCTACAAATATTATATGCTATTTTAGGAAGCTTATTTACAAAATACTCAATAACTTTAATTGGGCACAGCATAAGAAAAACACCATATATATTCAATATATTGAATCCAGCGTTTTTCATCAACTTTATTAATTTAAAAGTTGAAAAATCTATATGCTTTTTGTACTCTTGTTCAATAGTATTTAGAGTTTTATTAAAAAAATAAGTAAAATAAAATATTATACGATTTTTAATCCAAAAAATACTCATTCTATTCGGTACAGAAATCAATATTATACCATTAGGTTTTAAAACTCTATAAATTTCTTTTAATCCGGAGTTAAGATCCTCTATATGTTCTAAAACCTCTGAGCATACTATGAAATCAAAAGTATTATTCTTAAATCCCAACATTTGCAAGTCCATTTGTATAAAAGAACTTTTATTTCTAAATAAAACAGTTTTCTTAATATCTGTTGCAAAAATTTCTTTTGACAGACCTGATAATAGATCTGCATAAATACCCGTTCCACATCCAATATCTAATGCTCTATTGATATTTGACATAGACCTTGTTATTTTTAAAAAACTATTTATTCTTTGCCTATGAAGAAATCTTGTATTAAAGTTTTTATAATCCAGATATAAATCTAGTTTATTTTGTAAGTTATCATGCGGAAGATAACGGGGAATATAATTCCTATTATTTTTTTTCTTATTTTTTTGACAAGAATTAATCATTGCTTAAAGTTACGCGCTAATATCTTTAGCATATTCTTGGAAGTAGTTCTCCACGAGGAATATCAATAATTCTTTTTCCCCCTGTTTTTGTCAGCAGAATCACTTCCCCTTTTTGTTTCTTTTTAATAACTCTTCCGATAACAGCCGTATTTTTTCCAAGTTTAGTACGTCTTAAGAGAGACACTACTTTTTCTTCTTTACTGAAAATAACGAATTTCCCCTCATTCGCAAGATATAAAGGGTCTATCCCCAAAATTTCACATATACTATTAACACCCGGGTTAACAGGAATACTATTTTCATTTATTTCTATTTCTATATTAGATTTAAGTGCTATTTCTTTCAAAATTCCACCTAATCCACCTCTTGTTGGATCTCGCATACAATGAATGCCGGAAGTCTTAAATAATATATCCGCAATACCTGTAAGATTAGCTACATCACTTATAATAGGAGTCTTAAACTTCATCTTTTGTCTTTCAGAAAGCAGTGCTATCCCATGGTCTCCAATATTCCCTGTTACTATAATAAAATCGCCTGCTTCTATTTTTTGTGGAGAAAAATAATGTTTAATTTCTCCTATCCCGGCAGTATTTACATAAATTCCGTCTCCTTTCCCATGTTCGACTACTTTTGTATCTCCACAAACTATTTTTACTCCTGCGGATTTTGCCTCTAAGGCTACAGCAATAATTATTTTTTCAAACATCTCGTAATCAAAGCCTTCTTCGATAATCAACCCTAAACTTAAATACAAAGGTTTTGCACCTATACACAACAAATCGTTTACCGTTCCACATACAGCAAGTTTACCAATATTCCCCCCGGGGAAAAATAATGGGTTCACTACATAAGAATCTGTCGTAAAAGCAATTTTACTCTTACAACCTTTAGGAAAACAAGATAAATATGCACTGTCTTCAAGTAAATTAATAATGGGATTCTTTATATATTTCAATATAACCTTTTCCAACAAATCAGATTGTAATTTACCACCACTACCATGAGCTAATAGTATAGAATTCATGTTGTTTTTCATAAAGTTACAAAATCGGAATCATCTTTTAGAATACTATAATAAAGTTGGATTAAAGAAATTACAACTATTATATTTTGCCTTGCTTTAATAGATATTTCCATATTTAAAATATGCCGCACATGTGCCTTCAGAAGAAACCATACAAGGCCCTATTGGTTCTTCAGGAGTACATTTGTTGCCAAAGTTTGCGCATTGTTCAGGTTCAATAATGCCCCGCAAAATATCCCCACACCTGCAGCAATTGTCTTCAGTTGTGCTATTCAATAGTTTAATATCAAATTTTTTCATAGCATCAAATTTATGAAAATTCTCATTGAGTTCAAGCCCGCTATCGGGAATACATCCAATACTACGCCATTCAGAATCTGTAGTCCTAAAAACAGTTGCTATATTTTCTTTTGCAATAGCATTGCCATACCATTTTACTCCTCTTGAGTATGTATTATCCAATTTAGCATCATTGTTATTTATCTGCTCAACAAGTTTATAAATACTTGTAATTATATCTATTGCTTCAAATCCGGTAACAACACAAGGAATTTTATATTTATCTACGATAGATTGATACGCTGAACAGCCAATAATTGTTGAAACATGCCCGGGGAGCATAAAACCATTTGCCTTTACCCCGTTAGAACACAAATATTCAATAGCCGGTGGGATAAGCTTATGCCCGGGAAGAACAAAAAAATTATTTACATTTAATTTTTTTGCTTTAATCAGTACGTTCGCCGTAGCAGGAGCAGTAGTTTCAAATCCTACTGCCAAAAAAACAACCATCTTTGTAGGATTATCAATCGCAATATCCAATGCTTCTGTAATAGAATAAACAATCCTTATATCTTTACCGGTAGATTTTACTTTTTCTAGAGAGGAAAACGAGCCTGGCACCCTAAAAATATCTCCGTAACTTACAATAATAGCATATTCTGATAAATCAATGGCATAGTCTATTAATTTTTGAGGGGTAACGCATACCGGGCAACCAGGGCCAGCAATAACACGAACTGTTTTTGGCAATAAATGTTTCAACCCAAACTTTAAAAATGCTACAGTATGAGTACCACAAATTTCCATAATAATATAATTTTTATTAGCAATTCTATATAAATTATTAATCAATGAGTCCGTAAGTTTTATATCTGTAATTTTATTCATAAAATTTACGTTATTATTTAACCTCGCTAAAAGTTAATTGTAAACTTATTCTTTCAATATACAACTTTAATTTATTATATTTTATAAGACAAGTTTTTTTAATTCTTCTCTCTGATTTTTAAATATACCGATATCATTGATTGTACCCATATTTGAATCGTAAATTTTTTTTCTATCCATTTTCTTCCATTTTTTCCAAAATACTCTATTTCTTCGGGATGCGTTATAAGTCTTATCATTTTCTCTGCCATTATTTCAGGGTTTTTAAGTGGAACTAAAAATCCATTTTCGTTGTCCACTACAATATCTGTAATTCCTCCAATATTTGTTGCAATTACTGGTTTCTCTAACGCCATAGACTCACAAATTACATTTCCAAAACCTTCATAAAAAGATGAAAGAACAGTAAAATTACAGGCTTTAATGAATGGCTTAATATCTTCCTGCCCCCCGGCAAATATTAGATTTTGCCTTATTTTTAAAAAATCTGCATATTCTTCTATCTTCAACCTATTAGGCCCGCTACCCACTAACATAAACATGCTTTTAGGATATTTTTCTAATATTATTTTTATAGCTTCAAGAAATGTGAAATGATCTTTCTGTGATCTAAAATTACTTATATTTCCTATTAGGATTTCATCTTGCTTTATAGAAAAACTTTTTCTTATATCTTCTACATTGTCAACATTATAAGACTCTAAATCTATTCCATTAGGAATAATTTCAATTTTATATTCAGGAATTAACTTCCTTTTTAATAACATATTTTTAATTGAGCTTGAAATAACTATATTTGTAGTCACAAAATACTTATCTAAAAACCTATAAAACAAATTTCCGAGTAATTTTTTTATTTTCAAAAGTAATTTCTCAATACTTTTCATGTCATCTGATATGATTTCCGTACGAATAGGATTACGCCAATGCCAGACGATTTGTTGTGCCAAAGGCTCACCGGTCTCAAGAGAAAATTTTCTTTTACATAACAATTTAGAAATACAGGCTATTACTTGAGGCTCTATCCCAAAATGCGTATGAATAATAGCAATATTATATTTTCTTATTAGTTTAATAACCAATTTAATAGCATTAAAATCAAAAATTCTTTTTATGGGAACTATTTCAACAGGAATATCATTAGTCTTGAAAATTTTCATCCAGTTTTTAAATTCGGGAAAACAAACTATAAGCCTGCCTTTATAAAGTTTAAGTTCTTTCCCAAGTCTTAATAAACTTTCCCCAAAATTACTTGGAAAATCAGGGCTATATAGTGCAAGATTTAAAATTGTAAGATTACTCATATTTAATTTTTTAT
>JAQURI010000067.1 GCA_028715665.1 Candidatus Ratteibacteria bacterium | reverse complement strand
CTTTCCGAGGACCTATAATTTTTGCTCCGGCAATGGATGAAGGCATGTACAGAAACGAAATTTTCCGTGAGAACCTGAACAAATTAAAAAACAAAGGCTATCATATAATTCCTCCCGACAAAGGCATTTTGGCAAGCGGAAAAATAGGAGAAGGGAGATTTCCCGCAGTAGAAGAAGTTATTAAATATGTCGGAAGTATATTATCTGGAAAACCTGCCCGCCGGGATTTCAGTGGCGGGGAAGATTTTAAAGGCATCAAAGTTCTGATAACCGCAGGCGGCACGCGCGAATTTTTAGACCCTGTCCGTTTTATCGGCAATGCTTCATCCGGCAAGATGGGCTATGCCTTAGCCGAAGCTGCAAGAGAAAGAGGAGCGGATGTCAAATTAATTACAACTCCCGTTTCGCTTCCAAAACCAAACGGCTTTGAAATGATAAATGTTGTAACTGCAAGCCAAATGCAAGATGCGGTAATCAAAAACTTTGCCTCGACAGATGTGTTGATAATGGCCGCCGCAGTAGGAGATTTTAGACCGAAAACCTTTGCGAAAGAGAAACGAAAAAGAAACCAGGGGAAATGGGATATCGAACTCGTCCCCAACCCGGACATACTGGCAGAAGTTGCTAAAATTAAAAAGGGCGAAATAACTGTCGGCTTTTCGATAGAAACACAAAACCAAATAAAACAAGCAAAAGAAAAATTAAACAAAAAAAATCTGGATTTAATCGTCGCAAATGATATTACCGTAAAAAAATCGGGTTTTTGCAGTGACACAAACAAAGCCGTGCTAATAGACAAAAAAGGCAAAACGGAAAAATTGCCGCTTATTTCCAAAAGAGAATTAGCGGACATAATTCTTGATAGAATACAAAATATCGGGAGGAGAAAATGGGAAAGAAAAAAGTAGGCGTTTTAACGGGCGGCGGAGACGCTCCGGGATTGAATGCGGTAATACGGGCCGTCGTGGTAAAAGGCGAAAAGTTAGGTTATGAAATAATAGGCATAAAAGACGGGTGGCGCGGACTTCTTGAAAAAAGCACGGAAAAAATAACGACCGAAACGGTAGAAGATATACATCGCGAAGGCGGAACTATTCTGGGAACATCAAGGACAAATCCATACAAAGAAGAAGGGGGAGAACAAAAAGCAATAGAAAATATCAAACAACTCGGTCTTGACGCTTTAATTGCCATAGGCGGAGACGACACGCTCGGCGTTGCAAATAAACTCAGCAAAAAAGGCGTTAAGGTGGTAGGTGTTCCCAAAACCATAGATAACGACCTTTCTGCAACCGATATTTGCTTCGGTTTCGATACTGCCATAAACCGAGTTTCTGAAGCTATAGACAGCCTTCATACGACAGCAAAATCTCATCATAGGGTTTTGGTTGTCGAAGTGATGGGGAGACATGCGGGTTGGATTACTCTTGAGGGCGGGATAGCCGGCGGAGCGCACGTAATCCTTATTCCGGAAGAACCGTTCGACCTGGAAGAAATCTGCAAAATAATAAACAAAAGAAAAGAAAACGGGAAACTTTATAGTATTGTCGCGGTTGCCGAAGGCGCTTTGCCCAAAGGCGACAGTAAATTCTTTACCCAAGCGGAAGGCACCGATGCGTTCGGGCATGTAAAATTGGGCGGAATAGCAAAAGCTCTGGAAAAAGAAATCGAAAAAAGGACGGGCATTGAAACTCGTTCGGTTGTTTTGGGACATTTACAAAGAGGAGGTTCTCCTTCTGCATTTGATAGGTATTTTGCCACAAGATTGGGACTTAAAGCCATCGATATGGTAGAAAAGAAAGAATTCGGCAAAATGGCGGCTTTAAAAAAGGGAGAGCTCGTATCCGTTCCTTTGGAAGAAGCGGTCGGAAAAATGAGGACAGTGGACAAAGAATTACTGGACGAAGCTAAGGTTTTCTTCGGATAAGCATCGCCAGACTAATAAGCGGATAACAATCCATCTAACTGTTATCCGCTTAATTTTTATTTTCTATTCTTTTATTCTTTATAAAAAATTATATCTCCCGAACCGTCAGGAGTTGAGTAGCTGTGGATTTGCCCAAATCCGTCCCGCAGGTCGCTTCCTACGCTATACATCAGCCAACCCTTACCTCTTCTTTGATAAATAAAAGGTTCTCCGCTGAAGGAATCGTTTGGCACGGATGGAAGATAATCCGGGACAAGGTCGAAAAGTTTGCCGGGGTATTGTTTGTTTTTGTTATAGTAAGATTCCAATCCTATGATTATAAAAGTAGCGTCTCTTTCCGTATCTAACCGCCCGCATTCTATATACATATTTTTCAATATAGGTAAAAATATTTGTCTTACGGGATTTTGAGGTTTTTCTTCCAATATCCACTTTTTCAATCCTTCTTTATAAGGCAAACCGATATACTGAAGAGCATCCATATAACACACCCTGATACTTTGCTCTATGTCTTCATCTGTATAGCCGCTTTTCCGGTAACTTTCCGTGAAGTCCATCCAGTCGAAATCGGAAAGCACCAAAGGCAAAACATTTAATTTTATATCGAAAAATTCTTTCTTCAATATTTTTTCCAACTGGGTTCTGCTGTCCGTGCCGCCACGGAGAACCTGGAGCTTTTCCAACAAGCGTGTATAATTCAGTCCTTTTGCCTGAAATAAGAATATGTTTCTTAAATTTTTGTATCCATTGGATTCTATAGCCATTCCCATTCTGCTGGATAAGGAATTGCCTCCTTTTTCCATATGTTGCCCGAATTTTATAATATCAAAACAGTATTGAACGGCTTTTGCATAGTCCTTTTTATAAAGCTGGAATTGAATTCTTAAATTTAACAGTCTTGCAAGTTCAGTTAACCTGTTCAGAGTAAAAAGACGTTCCCTGCGTTCTTCGGGGTTTGTAACCGATGGAAAAGTCAGTTGTTCTTTAACCAATCCTTTTTCGAACTCTTTGAATGCCGGCTCATTATCAGAAAGCAATTTTTCCAGATTTTTATCCTCTTTCGTCCAGCCTTTGTTTAATACTTCGGCAAACATATAACTAACCGTTATATCTGCCGGGATTATAAGTTCTGATGCCGATTTAAAATCTTCGTATGCATCCTTGTTTGATGCCGTAGAGGAAGCGGCCTGCATTTTAACTGTCTTGTCTTCCTTTAGCGCAGTAGTAGCGCACCCGCAGGAAAAGACAAGAATTATCAAAATATATATGAGCAGTTTTCGCATGATTTTATTTATATTTTTGTATTTATATTATGGAATGTTTCCCTATTTTCCTGTATTTTTCATATCTCTGGCTAATGAGTTTTTCAACCGGCCACGAGCAGAGTTCGTCAAGCACTCTTTTTAAAGTTGTTTTGATGTTCTGTGCGGTTTCTTCCGGCCCCCTATGGCTTCCCCCAAGGGTTTCCGGGATTATTCCATCGATTACGCCGAATTTCAACAGGTCTTTCCCTGTGATGCCCTGCAGTTCCGCCGCTATAGTTGCCTTGGATACATCTCTCCATAATATAGAACTGCATGCTTCGGGACTGCATACATAATAGACGGCGTATTCCAGCATATAGATATAATTGCCCACGCTTATACCTAAAGCGCCGCCGCTTCCTCCCTCACCGATTACCACGGTAACTATCGGGACAGCCAAAGACGCCATTTCCTTTAAATTCGTCGCTATGGCGCAAGCTTGTCCTCTTTCTTCCGCGCCTATGCCCGGATATGCGCCGGGAGTATCGATGAAAGTTATCACCGGAAAAGAAAATTTTTCGGCAAATTTCATCAGCCGCAATGCTTTTCTGTAACCCTCGGGATTAGCCATGCCGAAATTGCGTTTCAAATTTTCTCTTGTGTCACGTCCCTTTTGATGTCCTATTACAACAACTGTTTTCCCTTCAAAAGAAGCTATACCTCCTACAATCGCAAGGTCGTCATAAAACGTCCTGTCTCCGTGCATCTCTATAAAATCTTCCATTATAAGCCCGACGTAATCAAGAGTGTATGGACGTTTGGGATGCCTTGCTATCTGTGTCCTCTGCCATGCGTTTATATTTTCATATATTTCCGCCTTTTTATCTTTAACTTTTTTCTCTAAATCTTCTATTTCTTTCGATAAATCAAATCCCTTGTCGGAACTGGAAGATTTAAGTTCCTGGATCCTTTTTTCCAATTCTATAATCGGTTTTTCGAATTCCAATTCTTTTATATGCATTTATACCTCGCTATGCTCGGCAGTGGACAGTTCACATTGAAAAACCTGCTGGTATTTCTGGTTACTGTATACTGCCCGCCCGCCACTGTTACAATGGCGGGATAGGCAAAGTCACTGGTTACCCTTTATAGTAACCTGTATACCAATTGTAACAATATCGTACAATTCTTCCAAGTCGGTCTTCAGCATTCTTATACATCCATTGCTTACATATTTTCCTATATCTGAAGGTTCGACTGCTTCATGGATTCCATAACTGGTTTTTTGGACTCCTTGCCACAACCCTATCCATCTTGAGCCCAGAAGGTTTTCGGGCGAATTGGGGGCTACAACTCCGCCGCTTGACGGGTACCATGTAGGGTCTTTGAGTTTTTCTCTTATTTCAAATGTGCCGAGCGGGGTGGGGGTATCATCAGTTCCAACCGCTATTTTATATCTCTTGAACAACTTACCGTCATAATTTAAGAATAAATCCCGTTTATCTACATTTACCGATATGGAAAACTTATTAATAATGGTCTTTAATTTTTGACCGGGCTTTATAATATTGTCCGTTAGATTATTTACCCGCATTAACAAGGCTATAGTTGTTTTTAGTTTTGTGGCTATTGAAAATAAACTGTCTCCCGCCTTTATGGTATAAGTTTCGCTTATATCGGTTGAAACGGGAGAAAACAATAAATTAATATTAATCTCGCCAAGTTTATCTATTGCGATTTCTTTTGCTATCGAAGAAGAAGACGGATTTTCAATTACTTCTTCGCAATATTTTCTGGCTTTTTCAAATTCTTTTTTGGCCAAGTATATATCAGCGGGGCCTAATAAAGCGTTTCCAACCAAAGCATGGGAAGGAAATTTTCCTACGATTTGCGAATAATAAAATTGTGCTTCCTCAAATTTTTCATCTTTCAATCTTTGTTGCGCAAGTTCGTAATATATTGCAGGGTGATAAAAAGTATATTTTGAATCCAAGACTTTTTTCCAGTATTTTTCCGCTTCGCTTATTTCGCCCATCTTTTGGTAGCAATTGCCGATTTGATAAAGAATTTCCGTTTGCGTCTCGCCTTTCGTTTTGGGATAAATATTTTGCAAAATCGCCAATGCTTCCGGATATTTTGAATCTCTTAAAAATACAACAGCTTCTTGATATCGGATTTGATTTAGCTGATTTCTTTTGTTTTGAATCAATAACGCACTACCGCCTGCTATAAAAACCAAAAGGGCAATTAGAAAAACAATGGATAGCAGAGTTTTGGGCTTCATTTAAGATAGATTGTGCAGATTACAGCATTAATACTCTTTCTAATCTTTTTTTACTTTTCTTTAATAATATCAAAAAACTCCTTCGCCATACGATAAGGTTTCGATACGATCCTAAACGGCAAAGAAGTTAATAGGGATGACATGTCTTTGCGTAGTTCATCCGTTAGTCTTTCAGGTTTTGTAAAAAGTCTTTTGATAATATTGGAAGTATAAAATTTTAATATTTTTTCCTTATCGATACGAAGCTCGGTACTGCAGAGACTACATTCAATTTTATGAACATAACCGCCTACATACGTTATAACATGTGGAGTTTCTTTTTCGCAGTGCAGACAATAAAGGTTTGTCTTAATGATTTCTGCTTTCAATTTTTTATTTATCCCGCTTCCGGCACGATGCCGGAGTTCATCGCAGGAATTAAGTTGCTTTTTTCTTGGATTTCTTCTGTTCCGTTGAAGATTTATCGTTTATACCGGCTAAACTAAGCCCGATTTTTCTCTCTTCCGGGCTGACCCTTACCACTATTACCCTTATTTTATCGCCCACTTTTAGTGTCGACTTTTTTTCATTTTCTTGGGCTGTTAAGTCGGATGTTTCTTCCTTTATTCCCGCCTGTCGAATATTGGCGGACAGGTCCGATATATGCAAAAGCCCTTCTATCCCCTCTTCGAGTTCTACGAATGCGCCAAAATCAGCCACTTTTGTCACTATACCGTCTGTTTCCATACCGATTTTGTATTTCTTGTCGATTTCTTCCCACGGATTAGGCAACAGTTGTTTTCTGCCAAGGGATATCTTCCTTTGCGCAGGGTCTACATCCAGGACCACCACTTCTATTTTTTCGCCCTTTTTTACCAATTTTGAAGGATGTTCCACTCTGGAAGCCCATGACAAATCGGAAACATGTATTAAACCTTCTATCCCCTCTTCCAGCTCAACGAAAACGCCGTAATCGGTGATTGTTCTTACTTTTGTTTTGATTTGGCTCCCTTTGGGATATTTGTCTTTTAGTTTAAGCCATGGGTCTGCTTCCGTTCTCTTGATGGATAGAGCGATTTTATTGTTCGCTTTATCTATATTGATTACGATTGCTTCCACCACATCACCGATACTTAACATTTGAGACGGGTGGGAAATATGTTTTGTCCATGAGAGTTCTGATATGTGGATTAAACCTTCAATCCCTTTTTCCAGCTCCAAGAATATCCCGTAATTGGTTATATTTACTACTGTCCCTTTGACTTTGGAATTAAGCGGGAATTTTTTCTCAACCAATTCCCACGGGTCAGCGGTTTTTTGTTTCAAACCGAGAGAGACGCGCTTTTTCTCTTTATCTATCTCCAATATTACCAGTTCTACTTCTTCGCCTATTGCCAAAACTTCCGAAGGGTGGGAAATCCTGCCCCATGAAATGTCGGTTATATGAAGCAATCCGTCAAGCCCGCCTAAATCTATAAAAGCGCCGAAATCGGTAATGTTTTTGACCTTGCCTTTGACTATATCCTTGGGTTTCAGGGTTTCAAGAAGGTGTTTTCTCGACTGGTCTCTGGTTTCTTCCAAATAAGCTTTATGCGAAACTACTACATTCTTTCTCCATTGGTTGGTTTTCAGGATTTTGAATTCTTTTTCTTTTCCGACCAAATCATCCTGATTTTTCAACGGTTCTATATCTACCTGCGAAGACGGCAAAAATCCGGGAATGCCTATATTGACAATGAACCCGCCTTTTATTTTTTTGGTTATTTTGCCTTTAATAATTTCGCCTGAATTGTAAGCTTTTTGAATTCTTCCCCAATTCTTTATAAAGTCCGCCTTTTCCAGAGAAAGCTCCACCATTCCGTCCTCGTTTTCTTTGGATTCAATGAGAACTTCCAGTTCGTCCCCTACTTTTAAATCCTCCGGGGAGTCGAAATTGGAAAGGGATATGACGCCTTCGGACTTATATCCTATGTCTATTAAAGCCTCGCCTTTGCTGATTTGAGCTATTTTCCCTTTTACCACCTCTCCCACAGTAATAGGTTTTAGATTAGAAAAATACATTTCCTCGATTTTACCCGCCGTAGAAGCAGTGGCGGAACTTTGCGTTTTTTTCTTTGTTTCAGTCACTGTTATTTAACTCCTTATATTTTCTCTTCTTTTGGTTTAAGTCTGTTTGCCGTGTCGGGCAAACGAGGGAGCATATACTATTGCAATTTAATGGTTTTGTCAACTTTGAACAAAACAATAGTCGCAATGTATCACAATGTTTATTTTGCTGTCAACCCGATTAGTGTCAAGTTATCTCGTTTTTTCCCAACGAAGAAGTTCGGTCACCTGTGAAAGAGTGCTGCCTTCTTTGATTTCTTTGCGGACCCTGTTTTCTTTCTCCAGAACATCCATAGCGCGGTTAGCCATTTCGGCAGATTTTGCCTGCGGTACCACTACTACTCCGTCATCATCTCCGACTATCCAATCCCCCGGAAAAACT
>JAQURI010000066.1 GCA_028715665.1 Candidatus Ratteibacteria bacterium | reverse complement strand
ACTGTCCGCTAAGCGCTACACATCTTGGCAAAGACGGCTTGGCCGTTAGAGGACATGTAGATGATTATTGGGTAGCAGTTGAGAGTGAGGCAGATGACCCATGGATAGGACCACCTGGATGGCCAGAGCATACTAAAGGTGATTGTACAGGTGATTATATGGGAACAAACCAGTCTTCCTTGGGCAATATAGATGGTTCTACAATTTTTTACTTTGATGGTACTGGTTCTCCGCTTTATGATTACACAGGAGGTGAACCTGCGGTAATGGATGGTTGCCATGGTCTTCGCCTTTTTGTTGAGTCACGGGGTTATTCTGTAGAAACAAACGGAAATTTTTCGCAATTAATCTATCCCAACCCTATATATGGAAATACAACAGGATTTACCTTTGCTGACTTTAAAAGCGAAATTGATGCAGGCAGGCCTGTTTTAATACAGATTGAATGGCATACGATGTTAGGTTATGGATACAGCGAGACAGGCGAAAAAATATATATCCATAATACTTGGGACTATAGCGACCATGAGATGACGTGGGGGGGGTCTTACAGCGGGATGCGCCATTATGGAGTTACTGTCATTGAACTTGCCGCATCTTCCAAAGGGACTGTTGTATTGGACGCGGATTCTTACGCGGCGCCCGATACGGTTAATGTTACGGTTCGGGATGTCGATTTGGATGTAACGGGAGGTCCGGATAATACGACTGTGGATTTTGAATCCGACCTTACCGGCGATATTGAAACCGTTACTTTGACAGAAACGGGCGATTCAACGGGAATTTTTGCGGGTTCGATTGATACTGAAATAGGAGGTGCAGCGGCAGACGGCACACTTCAAGTCGCAGATACCGATACAATAACCGTCACTTATACTGATGCTGATGACGGAGAGGGCGGAATCGATGTTGAGGTGACCGATACAGCCAGAATTTCCCTTATCAGCGAGCCCGAAGCACTTACTGCCACGGCGGGAAGGACATACGTGTTCTTAGTATGGAATGCGGTCGACAGTCCCATATTGGACGGATATAACGTTTACAGGAGCTCTTCCCTGACGGGAACGAAAACAAAAGTCAACGGTGCGCTTGTAACGAACAATTTTTATCAGAATATGGGTCTTACTTCCGGAGATACTTATTATTACTGGGTGGTCGCAGTGGATACTTACGGTGTTGAAACGGACTATTCCAATTCTGTTAGGGTCACAACATTGACAGATGAGGGCGATGATGAAGATGATAACGAAGATGATGAAGATGGGGAAGACGGCGGCGGAGGTGGCAGCGGTGACAGCGCAGGCACAATCCCCTCCGGTTGTTTCATTGCGACGGCCTGTTACGGAACGCCTATGGCGAAAGAAGTGAAAGTCCTGTCCCAGTTCAGAGACGAATATCTTTTGGATAATTCTTTGGGAAAAATATTCGTAGCGGCATATTATAAAGTGAGCCCTAGAATTGCATCTTATATATCCGAGAACCCTTGTCTTAAAAATCTTGTCAGATGGTCTTTAAAACCTCTTGTCGGCTTATCTAATATTTTAGTTGAAGAAAAAGATAAATAAAAAAGAAGTGTGAAGAAGTTCAATGTTTATTTTTTAATAAGTTTCGTTTTTACCTTAATACTATATCCCCCTTCTATTTTTGCCCAAACCTCCAAAGGCACTATCCGGTTGGATACGGATTATTATCTTGCTCCGGCATCGGCAACTATTACCGTCGAAGACAGCGATTTGGATTTAGATAAAGATAATCCTGATACTGTGACCGTAGAGGTTACGTCTGACATAGAATATTTTACGCCCAAAGTCGTCACCTTGACCGAAACAGGCGATTCCACGGGTATTTTTACCGGTTCCATAAAGTTAACAAATAAATTTTTAGGCAACATAATAGGAAACGGATATAGCATCCCTTCTAATTTTGGCGATTACTGGAACCAGGTATCGCCGGAGAATGCGGGTAAGTGGGGCTGTGTCGAGGCAACCAGGGATGTAATGCAGTGGGAGCAGTTGGACCTGATGTACGATTACGCAAAAGAAAAGGGACTGCCTTTTAGATTGCATACTTTCGTTTGGGGACAACAGCAGCCCGGCTGGATGCTCTCGCATTCTTCGGACGGGAGCGTAGATTGGCAGCTTCTTTACTTAAAGAGTTTGAATATCGAACCAAAATGGCTGGGAGCGCTTTCTTTGGATGAACAAAGGGAGGAAGTGGAGGAATGGATACGCCTTTGCGGCGAGAGATATCCCGACATAGATTTTATAGATGTCGTTAATGAGCCGTTGCATGCGCCTCCTTCTTATAAGGACGCGTTGGATGTCCAGACGGGCTATGGTGATACGGACTGGGATTGGGTCATTTGGTCTTTCCAGAAAGCAAGACAATATTGTCCCAATGCAAAATTGCATATAAATGAATACAATGTTTTGGAAGGATGGACTTCGATAGACGATTATCTGGAAATAATAAATTTGCTGAAGGACAGGGGTTTAATAGACGGCATAGGACATCAATGCCATAATTTACAATCGGCAAATATGACCACTGTAAGCAACAATTTAGATAAACTCGCCGCGACAGGATTGCCTGTATACATTACGGAACTGGATGTAGTTCTTGCCGATGATGCTCAACAATTGAATATGTATCAGCAGAAATTCTCTGTTTTTTGGGAACACCCATCTATTGGAGGTATTACGCTTTGGGGTTACATACAGGGGACGATGTGGCTGGCGAACGGGTATTTAATAAGGACAGACGAAACCGAACGCCCCGCTTTAACGTGGTTGAAGGAATATACTTCTTCGCCGAACGGAATCCTTCGCGTTAAAAGCGGAGATACCGTGACTGCAACTTATGTTGACGCCGATGACGGGGAAGGGAACTTTTCCGTTATAGTAACGGCAGCCGCGGGAGCATCTATTGTGGAAATTCCCACCGGTTTTACGGCAACAACTGGACGGACGTATGTATTCTTAAGATGGAATACCGTCGACAGCTCTCTATTAGCGGGATATAACATTTACAGAAGCGATTCACTTACGGGAACAAAAGCAAAAATCAACGATACACTTATAACGAATAATTTTTATCAAAACAAGACCCTTGCTGCCGGGACTACTTATTATTACTGGATTGTTACTGTAGATAATTACGGCAATGAGACGGATTATTCTAATACTATCAGAGTTACTACTTTGGCGGATGACGGCGAAGATGGCGGTGATGATGAAGATGAGGGGGAAGACGGCGGCAATGGCGGCAGTGGCGGCGGCGGTGACAGCGCGGCCACAATCTCCTCCGGTTGTTTCATTGCGACGGCCTGTTACGGGACGCCCATGGCGAAAGAAGTGAAAGTTCTATCCGAATTTAGAGACGAATATCTTATGGATAATTCCTTCGGAAGAATATTCGTTTCGGCATATTATAAAGTGAGCCCTCAAATTGCCTCTTATATTTCTGAAAACCCTTGTCTTAAGAGTGTAGTTAGATTGTCGTTAAAGCCTGTAGTCAAGTGTATAGATAAATTCTTTTAGTAATTACAAGACGTCTATATTCCGATAAACGGACAACCCGCAAAAACGAACATAAACGGAAAATGAGAAAATTTAACGTTTGGCTTTTTATATTTACTCTGAATTTAAATCTGGGTTTTACAGGCCATATCTATGCGAGGGCCGCTTTGGCGGACGGTCATGATAAATTTTTGGGTAATATCGCCATGGGTTTTAATGCCGGTTTTACCATACCGTCGAATTTTGACGTTTATTGGAACCAAGTAACTGTCGAGGATTTGGGTAAATGGGGCGAAGTCGAAATTGTCAGGGATGTTATGGATTGGAGCGGGTTAGACGAGGCTTATGATTATGCAAGAAAAGAAAATTTCCCTTTTAAGCAGCACGCTTTTGTGTGGGGGCAACAGGAACCGGACTGGATAGATTCACTTTCTTCAAACGAATACGACCTGATAAAAGCGTTGCCTTCCGCCGAGCCCGGCTGGATTAAGTCGCTTTCTCCGGAAGAGCAGAGGGCAGAAGTGGAAGAATGGATACGCCTTTTCGGCGAGAGGTATCCCGACACAGATTTTATAGATGTCGTTAATGAGCCCTTGCATGCGCCGCCTTCATATAAAGATGCGTTGGGCGGAGACGGTTCTACGGGATGGGATTGGGTCCTTTGGTGTTTTGAAAAGGCAAGGCAGTATTGTCCCAATGCGAAATTGCTGTTGAACGAATATAACATTCTTAATGACGATAGTAATGCTACCGAATATCTGCAAATCATCAATCTATTAAAAGATAGGGATTTAATAGACGGCGTAGGCATCCAGTCCCATTATTTTGAATTCGAGGGTGTTTCTTCGAATGCTCTGCTAAACAATTTGGACAGACTTTCTGCACCGGGATTACCGATATACATATCTGAATTTGATGTAGATATATTCGATGATACAACTCAACAGGAAGAATACGAGAGGATTTTTCCTCTTTTTTGGGAGCATTCTGCCGTAAAAGGTATGACATTGTGGGGATATATGGAAGGTAAGATATGGAAAGAGGATGCGTATCTTATAAGAGCCGACGGCACCGAAAGACCTGCCTTAGTTTGGTTAAAAGAATATCTTGCCGTTAATGAGGATGAAAATGATGGTAATGATGAGGGTTCGGATGGCGGAAGCTCTTCTGCCGTTAAGAGTTGTTTCATAGCGACTGCCTGTTACGGAACGCCCATGGCAAAAGAAGTGAAAGTCCTGTCCCGGTTCAGAGACGAATATCTTATGGATAATTCCTTCGGAAGAATATTCGTTGCGGCATATTATAAAGTGAGCCCTCAAATTGCTTCGTTTATCTGTGAGCATCCTTATCTTAAGACCTTAGTCAGATGGTATTTGCAGCCGGTGGTTAAGGTAACTAATTTAGTGATAAGTGGTCAGTGATTAGTGGTAAGTGGTAAGTGGTAAGTAAAACACCACTCAACACTAACCGCTTTTTTCGCTTATTTTTTTCAAGATTAAGATTACCAGAGATATAAAGACTATCCCTGCGCATATAACCTGGAAAAGCGTCAAACCGTAAAAAATTATTCCCAAACTGTCTCCTCTTAAAAAATCGAGCAAAAACCTGAAAGCAGGATATAAGATGAGGTAGAAAAGGAGCGTTTCTCCCGAAAATTTTTGGTTGGTTTTTATTTTTTTTAGGACCAAAAAGAGTATGAATAAAAAAACAGAGGAATATAATTGTGCGGGATGAAGCGGCAGGGCACCGTAATGATAAAATGCCGGAGAGTTTATAGCGAATACTTTTCCTATGGGCAGGGCCGTAGGTTTGCCGTAGCAGCAGCCGTTTAGGAAACAGCCGATTCTGCCTATTGCTTCTCCCAAAGCGGCATAAGGAACGAATAAATCGGCAATCGATAAGAAGGATATTTTTTTCTTCTTCGTGTATATGAAAACCGCTACCAGTGACAGGAACAGCCCCCCGTAAAAGATGAACCCGCCCCGCCACAAACTTGCGTCTAAAGGGTTTTGGATATAAAGCGACGGATTGACGATGATATAAGCGAGTTTGCCGCCCAAAATCCCGGAAATAATGATCCAAAAGGCAATATCCAATATTGTTGAAGAATCTATATTTTCTTTTTTTGCATGCACGTCGGTTTTTTGACGGCGGACATCCTTTATTAAAAGAAATAAACTTATATAGAAAGCTATTGCAACCAAAACGCCGTATGAATAAATTTCGAACCGGCCGATTCTAAAAAGTATGGGATACATGATTTTAAAGAAATATCAAAAATCAAATAGCAAAAATCAAAAATATATACCAAATTAACAATTTTGAATTTCCCTCTGGAATCTTGACCCTCTGCAATTTGAAAAATTGCGAGGACTAAAGTCCCGGGAATGCTTTGCATTCCACGGGGAAAGATTCCGAGGACTTGGTCCCTGAAATTCTCCCCGAGGAATCTAAAAGATTCCCGGGACTAAAGTACCCGAAATTTCTACGAAATTTCAGGGTGCCGAATTTCTAGGGGTGATATGTCATTTTAATATTTGCTTTTTACATTTTACAATGTCTATGATTATTAATCCTACTCCTGTCAGTATCGATGTGTCCGCGATGTTGAAGGAGTAGGGGAATTTGTTGAGTAGAAGATAATCTATCACCCACCCATGGATTATGCGGTCTATGAGGTTGCTTAAAGCGCCGGCTAATATCAGCAAAAGTCCCCATTGTAAAATGGGTTTTTTACAATTCGGTTTCAAATATAAAAACACGATTAAAGAGATGATTATGAAAACGGGAATGGCAAAAAACCTTCCGTATCCTTGCAATAATCCAAAAGCTATGCCGGGATTTTGTGATGCTGGAACGATATATAACACGCCCTTAATAAGGGCAATGTTTTCTTTTATAAGCGCCTTATTATAGAAGAGGAATTTTAAAATTTGGTCAAAAAGTAATATTAACGCCGCGGTTGTTATTACCGCTCCTCTGTCTGTTGACAATTTAGGCATAGTTCTGCGAATGGGACTGCTTTTAATCTCTTCATGCTTATTTCTTTGCCGCATTTGGTGCATATTCCGTAACTCTTCTTCTCTATTCTTTTCAGCGCGTTTTGTATTTGTTTGAGATGTTTTTCTTCCGAAGACAAGAGGTCCAAGGAAGTGTTTTCTTCCGCGTTGTCGGAAGCAATATCAGCCATATGGATTTTATGCGAAGAGACTTCGCCTGAAATGTCCTTGAATGATTTGCCGAGATTATTTTTTTCTTTTTCGTCCAAATCCTTGAACAATCTTTCTTTTTCTTTAATCAAGATTTGTTTAAAAAACTTCATGTCTTTTGCTTTCACGTCCGTTACCTCCTTAAAAAATGATTACTCAGATTCCGAATGAAAATGATTACACCGATTAAGAGATTTCTTGCATCTGTGCAATCGTGTTTTTTAATCTGTGTAATCGCGTTTTATTTTGAGTATTGTATCACATCTCGGGCAAAGTTGACTTGTTGTGTCCGTATTTTTATCCCATTTCCAACATCTCGCGCATTTTTCGCCGGGCGCTTTTTTGATTTCGGCTGTCAATTCTTTGCCTTTACTGGGCGCTATTTCAACGCTGGAAACTATAAAAATAGTCGCCAGGTCTTCTTTGGAAACGCCGAGTGATTTTAAGTACGAATCTTGTGCGTATAGTACCACTTCTGCTTCCAAAGAACCGCCTATCATTCCGTTTTGCCGGGCTTCCTCCAGCGATTTTTGGACTATTTCTCTCAAAGCAAATATTTTCTGCCATTTTTGTTCCAATGCTTCATCAATTTTCTGCTCCTTAGGCAGGTTAGTCAAAAATACCGACTTTTCTTCAAAACCGCCGTTTTGCCAGATTTCTTCCGCCGTAAAAGACATGAACGGCGCTATAAGTTGCGTCAGCGTTTTAAGAATAAAATACATTACTGTTTGAGCCGAACGTCTTTCGATAGAATCTGCCGGCAGAATATATAATCGGTCTTTTAATATGTCTAAATAAGCCGAACTCATATCGACGTTCGAGAACTGATATAGCAGTTGATATGCTTTTATGAATTGAAAATCTTCATACGCTTCTTTTACATTTTTAAGAAGCAATAGACATCTGTTATGAGCCCATTTATCGAGCTTCAACCATTTTGATTGCGGCAGTGCATTTTTAGAATATTTGAAATCATATAGATTGCCAAGTATGAATCTTGCAGTGTTGCGGATTTTGCGGTAAGCTTCAATGCATCTTTTTAATATTTCTTCTCCGATTCTTATGTCGCTCGTCCAGTCCGAAGATACGGCCCATAACCTCAGAATATCCGCGCCGTGGCTTGCGACTATTGCCTGCGGGTTGGTGACGTTGCCCAATGACTTGGACATCTTCTTGCCTTCGCTGTCTACTACGAACCC
>JAQURI010000065.1 GCA_028715665.1 Candidatus Ratteibacteria bacterium | reverse complement strand
GAACTATTAACTTTGATTGAAGCAGGACTGGATTTTCCCGAAGAAGATATTTATAAAACAAAATGGAGCAAGTCAACAAATAGAATAAAAAAACTCGCATCCGAAACTGAAAGATTGATAAAACAAAGCAGAGAAGGCGAAATTTTACGTGAAGGCGTGCTTGTTGTTTTAATCGGTAAAGCGAATGTCGGCAAATCCACTTTGCTCAACCGTCTGGTCGGAAAAGAACGGGCTATAGTCACACACATACCCGGGACTACGCGGGATATTATCGAGGAATGGATTAATGTCGGCGGGATACCCGTAAAAATAGTTGATACTGCGGGGTTCAAGAAAATAGAAAACATAATAGATAAGGTAGCGCGGAAGAAAGTTGAAGAATATCTGAAAAATGCCGACCTCGTATTGTTTATGGTTGAAGGGACTTCGCCTTTAACAGCGGAGGATAAGTTAATTGCAGATATAATAAAAGATAAAAAGACGGTGTGTGTTATTAATAAAGTCGATTTACCTGAAAAAATGTCTAAGAATAAGTTAAAAAGTTTAATCGGCAATAAAAAGGTTCTTGAAATATCGGCACTGAAAGGGAAAGGAGTGGCCTCGCTTAAAAAGTTTATACGGGATACAGTATGTAAGGGAGAAATATTGACCGGCGAAAGCACTATTATGGTGAATGCAAGAAGCAACCGGTCGCTGAAAGATGCGCATAAAGGGCTTTTAAGCAGTTTGGAAGCTATAAATAAAAAGTTAAGTGAAGAATTTATTGCCCTTGATTTGAAAGAAACTTTAAATTCGTTTAAAAAGATTTTGGGTGAAATGGTAGAGGAAGATATATTGGACAGGATTTTTGAAAGATTCTGTATAGGGAAGTGAGAAATATGAATATATTCTACGCTTTTGCACATATGATGCTTACACCAATTTTGAAAGTTCTTTTCAGATTGGAAGTGAAGGGCAAAAATAATATCCCGAAAAAGGGTGGTGTGATTTTTGCGGCGCACCACGAAAGTTATCTCGACCCAGTAGTGGTAGGTGTTGCTTCACCTCGCCAGATTAATTTCCTGGCAAGAGAAGAATTGTTCCAATTCGGTTTTTTCTCTTGGATCATTAAAAATTTGAATGCTATTCCTATTTCAAGAGAACAGTTACAGATAAGTACCGCAAAAAAGTCATTGGAGACCTTAAAAAAAGGCCAAGTGCTTTTGCTTTTTCCTGAAGGGACAAGGAGCGAAGCAGGTACGATAGCAGAGGGCAAAAGAGGAGTCGGGCTTATTGCAGAACATGCAAATGTTCCAGTGATACCTGTTCTTGTAAAGGGGAGCGGACAAGCATTACCCCAAAATAGAAAATGGATTACTCCCCATAAGGTTACGGTTATTTTTGGGAAGCCGTTGTATATGGAAAACATAGAAGATAAACCACACAAGGAAACCCACCAACAATTTTCCGATAGGGTAATGGAAGAAATGAGGAAGTTGGCAGTTACATAGGTTAACAGTGGTTAACAAAAGTTAATAAAAAGTTAACATAGGTTACTTTTTAAAACGAGACTTCCATTGCCCGTTCTTGTCTAATTTATATAACGAATCTAAATAGCGGTCAATCTGGTAATTTGTGAGTGAAAATAAATTTTTTAATTTGGCATGTTCTTCCTTGTTGATTAATTCATCTTCCCGGCAATCGTCAATGTCGCCTTCGAGTTCGCCCAACGAACCCGCGCTAATCTTTATAGAGTGAGAAAATTCTCCAGCAGTGTCTTTTCTATAACCTTCACGTATATTCTGCTTAGCACTTCTGGCAGCATCCCGCATTTGACTTACTAATCTTAAATGAGTTTTTTCTAATCTTTTTGTTATTTTGCTTATCAATCTTCTGATTTCACATATATTTTGATAGAACTTCAATTTTTCATAAGGCGCGCTCTGTATAGTTTTTATTTTTTCCGCAACCATTGTTAACTTATGTTAACCAAATATTAACCCTTATTAACCTTGTCTATTATTTTTTCTATCACTTCCTCAATCGTCATTCCCGTCGTATCAATTACAACAGCGTCTTCTGCCTTCTTTAAAGGAGCCAATTCTCTTTCCATATCTCTTCTGTCCCTGATTTCAATGTCCTGCTTTATTTTTTCTATATCGCTGTCGATTCCTTTGCTTGTCTGCTCCAGCCATCGCCGCTTTGCCCGCTCGTCAATGGAAGCGTCAAGGTAAAACTTATAAGCCGCATCGGGGAATACAACCGTTCCGATGTCCCTTCCTTCCACCACAATCTCGCCGTTTGCGCCTATTCCCTGCTGTAGCTTCTTCATCTCTTCACGCACCTCTTTGATATTGCATACCCACCAAACATTATTCGTCACCTCTTCGGTGCGTATCTTGTCGGTAATTTCTTCCCCGTCAAGCCATATCCTCATGCCCTTTTGCTCATCCCCGCCCGCCGAATCATCTTGGGAGGGTTTCATGACCGACAGTTTCGTTTCCTTTAGAATACTAGCCACTTCCTTTTTCTCTTTCTCCGTAAACTTTTTATTAAGCGCTTTCAAAGTCATAGCCCGATACATCGCCCCCGTATCCAAATACAAAAACCCCAGCCGTCTTGCAACCTCTTTTGCAGCGGTCGTTTTCCCCGAACCCGCAGGTCCGTCAATAGTAATAATAGTGTTGTTTTTTCGCATTTTTTCGCGACCCCGAACCCCACGTGGTTCGGGGCATTTCCTCTTATATCGGTTTGATTATTGCTGTTTAAGAGATTATATTATACAGGAAAAGGGGGAGGATAGAATAAGATGGAACCAACTTTTATGTTCAAACTTTCTAGAGAATTAGAATATTTCATACCGCTTCTTTTAGGCATGCCTCTTTTGGTAAAACTTTTTTTTGTAATTTGGGCAATTTCGACATTAATAATGATGTTTAAGCATTATAAATCATGGCCTGTGAGAGTTTGGCTAATCATATCTATAATCTTAGCTATAGTTATGGCTTCATTTACATATGTAAGAAATAAGGGAACTATCTTACAAGAAGAAACATATAAGTTAAATATAGCAAAAACACAAATTAATCGTTTAATAGAAAGTTATGAATCATCTTCCAAGGACATTATTGAGCAATTCAAGGATGAAATTTATCAAGTAGGGGCTTGGGCTGCTAACTATGGTCACGGAGGGGCAGTATATAGCAAGTTTATGGAGCTTCCTGACAAATATAGTAAGAAGATTGATTCGGAGTATAGAGATTTTACAAGAGACGTAGAGGATATATGCCTTAAAAATTTTAACAAGAAAAATGTTAAAGACATACCCGAGTTAAAAGATGAAGCCACAAAAATAGATGATTTATATGGACGTTTGCAAACGAATAAGAAATCTTTTGAGAAGCAAGCTCAAGAAGCAGCAGTAATTTATAAATAAAAAGGGTCAGATCTTTTACAGAATTAATAATTAGATCTAATTAAATGGACACAATTGAGACACCCATATATTATCCATTAGCTGATGATAGGATAAGAATTGTTGTAAATTATAATGGTGAGTGGAAACCCATATTTTGGTTTAGAATTGCAAAGGATAAAAGTATCTATTTAGGCCCTAGATTAAAAAACATATCCGAACTCAGAAAGGGCTCAAAACAAATTAGCGAAGGAAAAGTAGAAATAAAATATCACGAAGGAGAAAAAGTTACAGAAGAAACACTGTTTAATAAGTCGAAAATTTCTTTTCATTCTTCGGGAATCATTAACTTTTTTGGGGATAGATCTTATAGAGATTCATTCCGGGATATAAAACAACAAGAGGAGTTATTCATTACTCTTTTTATGCATCCCTCAAAATATGAGACAATTCAGAAATCGCAGATTAAAGAAAGAGATGTCTGTCTTAATTACTATTTTGATGAAGAAAAACCTTTACAGGGATTATTTTTAATTTCTCCTATGCAAGATGTTAGAATTAGTAAAATCCCATCTGCTGAAAATCAACTTAATTTAGTCTTTGTATATAAAGATTTAGGTTTAGTATTGCAATCTATTCTTAGCCATGGGATAAAAGGCATTTGGCCACCAATGACATACATATTATTCAAAACTAACTTTGGAAACAATATTTAACATAAAAAAGGCCAGGTCCTACAAAGTAGTTATAAAAAGATAAACTGATGGATACCGGGAGTTTGGTATTTTCAATAATTATTATAAGTGTTTTATTTCTAATTATTTATTTGCCAATCCTTAATCGGAAGGAGAGAAAAAAACGTATATATGAAAAATACGGACATACTGATATTGCAGAGAAAATAATTAATGGGACTGTTTGGGTTGGGGAAACTAGTGAACAACTACTGGATTCAATAGGTCAACCAGTTGATATAGACGAGAGGGTGTTGAAAACAAAAAAGAAAGAAACCTGGAAGTATCATCAAAAGACTGCTAACAGATACGGCTTAAAAATTATAGTTGAAAACGGTATTGTTGTTGGTTGGGATGAAAAGATGTAAATAGGGATAAAACAATATAAGATTTCAGAAGGAGGTCAAATGGGTAAAAAATTTGGCATCTCGTTTTCATTGAAACGAGCTCTCGGGGTTTCTGCGGCAAAAGGCAAAATTTCCAGAGCAATAGGTATTCCTTTAACCCGAACAGGTAGACAACGTAAGTTGGGCAACTCAATAATGAAATTATTTGGACTAAAGTAAGAAAATCGAGATTGTTAGTTTTAAAACTAGATGAAAAGGGTCAGGTCTTGAAATGATATCTACTAATGTTATATGGATTGTTCTTACAATTATTTCAGCAATATCTTTGATTCTTTATTGGAAAGGACCTAATTCTATCTGGGGAGGGTTGACGCTTGGAGTAGTTGTAGGCTTTATTTGGAATATAGTTTCTGCTATCCAGGGTGATGGTTTCCACTGGTCTATAATCGGAAAGTGTGTTGTTGTCGGCGTCTTGTTAGGAGTTGTTGCAGATTGGCTTGGAAGATTTTCAGATTATATGAGGAAGAAAGATAAAAATAGTCCCAAATCTTAACTGGAAATAGATTATGAAAAGGATTCTATTTATAGCACTTTTGTTTATTATTTTATGTGGATGTAGTGAAAAACCCGTAGAAGACACTTCCAATTCAATTTTCATAATTGCTCCGTATAATTATGAAGGCGCATGGGTTTTTGATGATGCAAGCAGGGGTTTAAAACAAGAGCCGTTTGTTGCGGGAATTCCCGGTATAATAGAAAAACTGGTAGAGGATATACCAGATGCTGAAAAAGGATTTCGTCTTTATTTTTCAGCGCAACCTTTTCCCGGTTATACCCATACTCTTGTTTGGATACGAGGGGATTCCAGTGGTAATTGGTATGAATGCCCTCAGTATAAAATGGAAGGATGGCTCTGCCCAGCTATGTTCAAATATTTTAACAAAGCACCTAAAGTTATATACTTTAAAGCTGAGAAAAAATAAAAATGGGACCCCCATAGTTTCACTCACTTTGTTCGTGAAACTGGCGATGGGGACTTCGTCCCCTAACAGGGGGACTTCGGGTAATTAAAACGTAGTTTTAATTAAGGAGGTGAATATGAAAGATAACAAGATTATCGGCGGGTTGCTGCTGGTTTTGGCGGTTGTTACGATTGTGGGTATGATTGTTAATAGTGATGACTTTTGGGCTGTTTATAATAGGACGGTAATAGTATTTTCTGTGGTAGGCGGTATTGTTTTGTTATGGGGAAAACGTGGTAAATGAATTTATGAGGGCGGGTGGTACAGGTAGTTGACAAAGGAAGAAAATAATAGTAGTATTCATACAGATTTCATCCCCAGTGGGCGGCTCGTTCACTGGGCCCCTCCGGGTTGCGATCCGGAGGTTTTTTATTTTAGAACAATGAATCGTACTATTTTTCTTGTTGATGGGTTCAATCTTTACCACTCCTTAGTTGATGCGCAAAAGGAAACACATGGTAAAGTTTCCAAGTGGCTAGATTTGAAGAATTTGTGCCTATCTTATCTTCCTGTAGCAGGTAGAATAGCAGGTAATAGGGCAAATTTAGAAAGAATTTATTATTTTTCTGCTCCTCCTACTCACCGTTCTCAAGACAAACAAGATAGACATAGTCTTTATATGCGGTGTCTTCGGTCAACCGGAATCAACGTTGAATTAGCCAGGTTTAAACCTAAGGATGTTTTTTGTCCGAAGTGCAAATCATACTTTATTGCGCACGAAGAAAAAGAAACCGATGTAGCTATTGCTGCAAAACTCTTTGAACTCTGTCAATCCAATGAAGCAGATACTATAATTTTAATGACTGGTGATACAGATTTGGCTCCAGCCGTAAGGACTTGTAAAAGATTATATCCGGATAAACTGATATTTTTTGCATTCCCGTACAAGAGGACAAACATTGAATTAGTCGGGATAGCTCCCGAATCATTTTCTATCAAACGAAAATCTTACTTGCGCTATCAATTTCCAGACCCATTGATGTTGGATGATAATACAAGTGTCAGTAAACCTGAAGATTGGTAGAAACCAGTTCCAAATCTTAATAGGGTTTTTTATAATTTTGAATGGACCCCGCATCGTAAGACATCGGGAAAATAGATCCCCCCTAGTTTTCTTGGGCCCTTAGAAATCGCGAATGCGATTTCAAGGATTTTAGTCCCAGGAATTCTTTGAATTCCACGGGGAAAACTAACAGGGGGGACTTCGCACTCCCTACGGGAGTGCTTCGGGAGGTGAATATGAAAGATAACAAAATTATCGGCGTATTGCTGCTGGTTTTAGCGGTTGTTACGGGTGTGGGTATGATTGTTAATAATGATAGTTTTTGGGCTGTTTATAATAGGACGGTAATAGTATTTTCTGTGGTAGGCGGTATTGTCTTGTTATGGGGAAAACGTGGTAAATGAATTTATGAAGGCGGCTATAGAGGAAGCCAAAAAGGGTTTAAGCGAGGGAGGAATACCTATAGGCGCTGTTATTGTTTATCGTGGAAAAATAATCGGTCGCGGGCACAACAGACGCGTTCAAAAAGGAAGCGCTATTTTGCACGGGGAGATGGATGCTCTGGAGAATACAAAGCGACAGCCGGCATCGGTATATAAAGAATGCGTTTTATATACTACGCTTTCGCCGTGCGCAATGTGTTCGGGCGCCATAATATTGTATGGCATCAAGCGTGTTGTTATCGGCGAGAATAAAACATTTATGGGAGAAGAAGAATATCTCAAGTCAAAAGGCGTAGATGTGGAAGTGTTGCAGGATGAAACGTGTATAGCAATGATGCGGAAATTTATCAGCGAAAATCCGAAACTTTGGAACGAGGATATAGGAGTTTAAAAATATCAGGTCTTTTTTCTGTTAGTTACAAAAGAATAGAATAATGAACAACAGGTCAGTTTTTAAAATCGATTGTAGTTCTATAATTCCTGAATGTGGTTTTAAATGTTCCAAGTGCATTAAGGAGATTGAAGATACTCTTACCAGTATGGAAGGTGTGAGTAAAGTTTATATGGAAGGCAAGGCGGAGAATACGAAACTTATTGTAGAGCATGATGCCAGTATAATTACGGTTGAACAACTGATGGAGACCTTTAAAAAATTGCCTTCTTTTTATGAAGGGTTTTTTACCCCGACTTTAATTAAATAATAAACTGAGGAGGTGCTTTTATGAAGAAAGAGATAGCGGTTTGCGGGCTTGATTGTAATACTTGTCCGTTTCCAAGTATTCACACCAGTTTGGAAAATGCGCAGAAATGGGTTGGGTTGTTTAGAGAGTGGAAAGTTTTAAAAGAAGGTGAGGGAGCGAAGGAGATAATGAAACACGGCCCTTATTGTATTAGTTGTCACGATGACCGTTCCGTGCATTGGTCCGCTAATTGTTGGATTTTAAAATGTTGTGTTGATGATAAGGGATTGAAAAACTGTTCTCAGTGCAATGGTTTCCCCTGTAATAAATTAGTGGAATGGAGCAATACGGACGAAGGTTATAAAAAAGCACTGGATAATCTAAAAAAGCTCAAGAGAACAAACCCAATGTAAATAAAAAATGAATATTGAAGAAAGAGCACCGGGATGGCAGATACGATGTA
>JAQURI010000064.1 GCA_028715665.1 Candidatus Ratteibacteria bacterium | reverse complement strand
AATTTTTATAAACACCCGTCTTGTAAACCAATTATCATCGCTGTGTTATAACGATTTGGGACTATCTTTATTTATATTTTTAGCGGTATTTGCCTTTATCAACTGGTATTTATTCCATGAAAAAAACAGAAAAAACTGGTTAATTTTGTGCGGCATTTTGACGGGTTTTGCCCTGGGAACAAAATATTTTGCTATCACCTTTTTGTTTTTATTTCTAACACTTGCCGTAGGAGCCGGCAGCATTTTTACCTCCGCCACCGGACGCAAGAGTTCATATCTGACAAGAAATTTAATGATATTTTGGGGTGTAGCATTTTGCGTATTCCTTCCTTGGATGGTGAAAAACTTGATAATAACCGGCAATCCTATTTTCCCGTTTCTATTTTCCATATTCGGCGGCGGCAATTGGACATCATACGAATATCAAAGATTTTTAAATGTACACCTATCTCATATATTCACATTCAAAGAGTTTTTCCTCCAGTTATGGGGGCTTTTCACAAACCCGGCATTGGGTTTGCCATTTATTTTTATTCTGCCATTTATTTTTATACTCAGACACAAGGACACAAAAATAAAATTTTTCGCCGTCTATGCGATATATTACTATATAATCTGGTTTTTTCTCACGCATAGAGTAGACAGGTTTATGATACCGCTATATACTTTTCTTTCACTGATAATTGCTTATACCTTGTTTAACCTTCCGCAAAAACCGAAGATACTGGCAGGCATTCTTTTAAGTATATTTATGGCTTTTAATTTTTTGACTCTTACGGTGATATCGGTAAATACCGGTTTCCTGGAAACATTCAGCGGGATAAAAACAAAGGGAGCATACCTGGAAGACAAACTGTATTATTATCCCGCAATAAAATATATTAACGAAGAACTCCCCTATTCAAGCAAAATTCTTTTTATAGGCGACAACCAGACCTATTACTGCGAAAAACCTCTGCTGTCGAACTCTCCTTTAGACAAAAGCATAATAGTAGAGGTCGTTAGACGTTCGAAAAACGGCGAAGATGTAAATAATAATTTAAAAGCAATGGATATAACTCATATCTACTACAATGCTTTGGAAGTAAAAAGAACACAAGAGACCTATGCTGCTTTTGACTGGAAAGAAGAAGAAGAATATACTTTTATTGATTTCATAGAAAACAACACTATACAATTATTTGAGAAAAACGGATGTTTTGTATTGGAACTGAAATAATTAAAGAATAGTATGATTACACAGATTAATTATCAAATTTTTAATCCCCGCCTGCCAAATTTTTGCGGGCAGGGGTGTAATCGTTTTCTAGAAATCCGTGTAATCATTATTTAGTATATTTATTATGGAAACCAAAATCTTGATTTCGGGTAACGAGGCATTGGGAGAAGCCGCTGTTCAAGCCGGCTGCAAAGCGTATTTCGGCTATCCCATCACTCCCCAGAATGAACTGACTGCGTATATGTCGCGAAGAATGCTTGAAGAAAATAGGGTATTCGTTCAGGCAGAAAGCGAACTTGCCGCAATAAATATGGTTTTAGGCGCGGCAGCTTCAGGCGTAAGAACCATGACAACTTCTTCGTCCCCAGGCATATCCCTTATGCAGGAAGGTCTTTCATATATGGCTGGAGACGAACTCCCCTGCGTAGTAGCTAACATCGCACGCGGAGGACCAGGCCTCGGGAATATAGCGGGTTCACAAAGTGACTATTTCCAATCCGTAAAAGGCGGTGGACACGGCGACTACAACTTAATAGTAATCGCTCCCGCAACTGTTCAGGAGATGTTCGATTTCACTTTTACCGCTTTTAATTTAGCGGACAAATATAGGACCCCCGTGATAATACTTGCCGACGGATATTTGGGACAAATGATGGAGCCCGCAATACTCCAAAAAAAGGAAATCACCAACTTCCCAAAGAATTGGGCTTTGACGGGAGCAAAAGGAAGAAAACCAAACGTAATAAACAGCATGTATTTGGCGGAAGGCGCGCTGGAAAAACATAACCAAAAACTGCAGGAAAAGTTCAGAAAAATCAAAAAAGAACTTTGTCTTGTCGAAGAAATATCAACCGTAGACGCAGAAGTAATTTTGATCGCTTACGGGACCGCTTCGCGCATCTGTAAAAGCGTTGCAAGAAAACTGAGGGAAAAGAACATAAGAGCAGGACTCATAAGACCGATTACGCTATGGCCGTTCCCGACGGAAACAATTAAACAATCTGCATCGCATGCAAAATTCTTCCTTACGATTGAAATGAGCGCAGGACAAATGGTTGAAGATGTCCGACTTGCCGTAGAAGATAAAGTCCCTGTTTACTTCTACGGAAGAATGGGCGGCGGAATTCCCGAAGAAGAAAAAATAATAGAAATAATTGAAGCTAAACTATAAAAAATTATGGAAAAGAAACTGGGGCTGCCAAAATCCATGAAAGATGTCATCACACATTATTGTCCGGGCTGCGGACACGGCGTTATTCATAGGATACTTGCAGAAGTTATAGATGAACTCGGCATAAAAGAAATAACAATCGGTATTGCTCCGGTCGGATGCGCCGTTCTTGCATACGATTATCTCGATATGGATATGGCAGAAGCGCCTCACGGAAGAACGCCGGCGGTGGCAACGGGAATAAAAAGAGTCCAGCCGGATAAAATAGTATTCACTTATCAGGGGGACGGCGATTTGGCGGCAATAGGAACCGGGGAAATAGTCCACACGGCGGCAAGAGGCGAAAACATAACGACTATATTCGTAAACAATGCTGTTTACGGTATGACAGGCGGACAAATGGCTCCCACGACTCTGCTTAAACAAAAAACCGACACTACTCCTTTCGGAAGAGAAGCTAAATATGCGGGTTTCCCCATACGAGTTCCCGAAATGCTTAAGTCGCTGGAAGGCACGGTTTATTTGGCAAGAGAAACGGTCATCTCTCCGAAAAACATAATAACATTGAAAAAATATATAAGAAAAGCGTTTGATACGCAGATTAAAAAAATGGGATTTTCCTTGGTAGAAGTTTTATCTCCATGTCCTACAAATATGAAATTAAGCCCGATCCAGTCTTACGATTGGGTCGCTAAAAACATGGTCCCTTATTATCCATTAGGAGAAATTAAAGATTTAACAAAATGAAAGAACAAATAATTTGTGCGGGTGCAGGCGGACAGGGCATTGTAACAATGGGAAAAATTCTTGCCTGGGCCGCGTTAAAAGATGAAAAATTCGTAACATTCATACCGTCATACGGCGCGGAAATGCGCGGCGGCACCGCAAATTGTTCTGTAATAATTTCGGAGGGAGAAATAGCTTCACCATCCATAGAAACCCCCAGCAGTCTTATCATCATGAATAACGCTTCTTTAAATAAATTCGAATCCCGCCTGGCCAAAAACGGGCTTTTAATAGTAAATTCTTCTCTTCTGGAAAGAAAAATTACAAGAAAAGATATCCGCATCATACAAATTCCAGCAACAGAGATAGCAGAAGAGTTGGGACAAATAAAAATGGCAAATATGGTTGCTTTGGGAGCATACATAGGAAAAAGCAAAATCATCCCGCTTAAAAAATTGGAAGAATCTCTAATCAGTGCTTTCCCAAAAGTAACAAAAGAAATCTTAGCTTTAAATATTAAAGCATTGAGAAAAGGTGAAGAAATCGGTTCTTCCCGTTAGAAATAAAATGAAAAAAACACATCTTTCCCGTTATAGTGCTGTAAAAATTTCTAACGGGACAAGCCGAATTAACAACGGAAAATTATTCGAAACTATAAAAAACTTCAAAAAAGCAAGCGTGCTGGTAATCGGTGACTTGATGCTTGATGAATTTCTTTTTGGGAAAATAGAAAGAATTTCTCCCGAAGCACCGGTGCCGGTGGTAAAAATAAAAAACGGGGAAAGGAAACTTTCATTGGGCGGAGCAGCAAATGTCGCCTATAACATTAAAACACTCGGCGGTAAAGCGTTCCTTGCCGGAGTCATAGGCAATGATTTGCAAGGAAAAGAATTACTTAAACTAATGGAAAAATCCGACATGGATACAAGCGGAATAATAACCGAAAACAAAAGACCCACGACGCACAAATTAAGAGCCATCGTCCACTGGCAACAAGTGATAAGGTTAGACAGGGAAACAAATGAAGAAATCTCTTCCTTTTCCAACAAAAAAATAACGGATTACATAAAAAAATGTATTCCTAAAGTAAACTATGTCGTAATATCCGATTATGACAAGGGTCTGTTGACAAAAAAATTATTAAGTGAGACTTTGAATATATTCAAAAAATCAAAAATACCCGTGCTTGTCGACCCCACTTTAAAAAACATGCAATATTACCGCAACGCTTATCTAATAAAACCTAATTTAAAAGAAGCTCTACAAATATTGGCTAAAACCGGGGACATGTCAAAAACCAAAATAGTACATGAACTTAAAGAACGATTATTATGTGAAAACGTTCTGCTCACTTGCGGAGAAGAAGGGATGATACTGTTAGAAAATAATCAGGCAAGCCACATCCCCTCATTAGGCAAAGAAATTCATGATGTAACAGGGGCAGGCGACACTGTAATCGCAACGGTTGCGCTGGCACTGTCTGCAGGCGCTTCTTTAAAAGAGGCAGCTGTCCTTTCCAATTTTGCCGCAGGTATCGTAGTAGGAAAACCGGGCACATCGGCCGTGACATGTAAAGAATTAACAGAAACTATAAAACATTAACCCGCCGCTTCCGCCACTGAAGATAGGCGGACAAGGAAAACTGGCGAGGCAAGTATTGCATAAGATTGAATAAAAGTATATTATTCACCTGTTGTATAAATAAAAAGGATAAAAATTAAAATTGTCCCGAAATAGAAATCACTCGGGATTACAAAAAGGAGGAGTTATGGAAGGGTATTGCGTAAAGTGCAAAGCAAAGAAGGAAATGAAGGGTGCTACAGAGGTAACTTTGAAGAACAAAAGGAAAGCGATGAAAGGCAAATGCCCAAGTTGCGGAACAGGTATGTTTAAAATATTGGGCAAGTGATTTCCCGCTATTAGAAATTTTATTCAACGCGCTACTCTGAAAACTACAATTTCAGAGTAGCGCGCTGGTATTTGCCGTGTTTTTTTAGTATTTAAAAAATTATGAAATACGCAATAATATCCGATATCCACAGTAATTTGGAAGCCTTCAGGGCAGTAATAGGCGCGATAAAAAAAGAGAAGGTCGATAAATATCTGTTTGTCGGAGACATCGTGGGTTACGGTGCCGATCCGTGCGAATGCATCGCGGATTTCAAAAAATTAAAATGCACGGCCGTTGTCGGAAACCATGATTGGGGAGCGGTTGATTTGACTTCAATAGAAGGTTTTAATTCTTATGCTCAAGAAGCAATAAAATGGACAATAGACCAACTGTCTGAGAAAGACAAAGAGTTTCTCAAATCATTCCCTTTAGTTAAAAAGATAGATGACATAACCCTGGTGCATTCCACTTTGGAAAATCCCGAGAAATGGCATTATATCTATTCAACATTTCAGGCTCATAAAAGTATAGAATTACAGGAAACTAAAATCTTATTTGTAGGGCATTCTCATATGCCAATCACCTTTTTGGAACCTTCAGGAACCAAAGGACCGATAAGATTCGTAAAAGAGGAGACCGTTCAGATACAAAAAGATTATAAATACTTAATAAATGTGGGAAGTGTAGGACAACCAAGAGACGGCAATCCGAGAGCATGCTACTGCATATACGACAAGGAAACACAAACGATAGATATAAAAAGAGTAGAATACGATATAAAAAAGGCGCAAGAGAAAATTATCGAAGCGGGACTGCCGGAAAGACTTGCTCAGAGACTGGAAAACGGGGAATAAACGCGGGTTTCGCAAATACTAAAAACGGTTTTAGGTTTTTTGCCTAAATAAATCAAAAAACGACTATCAAAGTTTTTCAAACGATAACCGAACACCGTTAGCTTTCTGTTTCGATATTATAAACTTGACATTAAATTATCAAAGATACTATAATGCCGACTTCAACTTTACAAAAAATCGGGCAATAAAAGGAGTTTTTAAATGAGTCCTAAAAAAGATATTGAAATAGTAGCTGCAGGACATACTTGCCTTGACTTAATTCCGGCTTTCACCATCAAGGACAAAGTCGACAAAATGACTGACGTCCTTGTGCCCGGAAAGATGATTAATATGGGCAAATGCGTAGTTGTAGGCGGCGGTCCGGTTACCAATGCGGGTGTATCTATTCGAAGACTCGGCGTAAAAACCGAACTAATCGGCAAGGTTGGTGATGACGATTTCGGTAAACAGATTATCTGCTGGTACGAAGAGCACGAAGGCCATTTCAAAGGCATCAAAATGGTCAAAGGAGAATCGACATCATATACAATTGCAATATGTATTCCCGGAATAGACAGATTTTATCTGCATCATTGCGGCGCAAATGATACTTTCGGATATGACGACATGGATTTCGACCTCGTGGGTAAATCAAAACTGATGCTGTTCGGCTATCCGCCCTGGATGAAAAAGATTTACAACAACAACGGCGCAGAGCTTACAAAAATACTCAAAAAGACAAAGGAAATGGGAACAACGACGGTGTTAGACCTGTCACTTCCGGATATTAACAGTCCCGCAGGTCAGTGTGACTGGAAATCGATTCTTACAGACTGGATTCCGTATTCAGATATTATGGTCCCAAGCGCAGAAGAGATTTTCTACTTTCTATATAAGGACAAATTCATTGAAAAGAAAAATAAATTAGGGCCCAAGGAAACCGTTCTCGACCATATGAGCGTCAAGGAAATATCTGACCTCGGCAAAGACATGATTAAGATGGGAACACCTATCGCCATGGTAAAATGCGGTTGCAGGGGACTGTATCTGCGAACAGGCAACAAAGACCAGCTTAAGAGATTAGGCGCGGCTAATTGCAAGGACTTAGACAACTGGGCAAACCGCGAATTATGGTTCCCTGTTTACCAGGAAGAGGAATTCGTAGGCGCGCTTGGCTCAGGCGATTCGGCAATCGCCGGATTCCTGTCGGCTTTCGTTCGCGGAATGTCAATCGAGAATTGCTTACGCTACGCAAACGCCGCAGGCAGTATGAATGTTACCGTGCCCGACGGTTTATCGTGGAATAAAGGTTTCGAGGATCTAACAAGACGCATTAAAGCGGGCTGGAAGACAAAAGATATGACAATTAACGAGTCCGGCTGGAGGAAAGAACGCGAATTTTGGGTTGGACCGGATAATCGCGGGAAATGGGAATCTTGAACTAAAGAAAAGGGAGATATAAAAAATGGTTAAAAAAGCTGATGCAAAAAGAGACGCATTTGTAAGTAAAAAGCTGGCTAAGATGACTTTAGCGGAAAAGGTCGGCCAGCTTTTAACGTTCACGTGGCGCGGCGGAATGTTGACGCCCAGCGGTATTGAACAAGTTACTAGACTACATGCGGGCGGTCTTTGTCTGGAGCCCTATACGCTTGAAACCTGCAAAAACCTTTATTGGGGCAATTCACAGATAGACCAGAATTTTAATAAACCGAAAGACTATTTTGATATAGCTCATACCTATTTTGATGACTCTACGCCCGGTATCAGCATAACTCCCGGAGAATATACGGAAGCTTTGAATAAATTGCAGAGGATAGCGATGGCAAGACCTTCCGGTATTCCCCTGCATATGACAATAGATTTCGAAGGCGATTTCAAAAATGATTATACTGCAGGCGGTATACGGCAATTCCCTTCTCAGATGGGCTTGGCTGCAATCGGCGATACGAAACTGACATATAAAGTCGGTTTGACAATCGGCACGCAATTAGTCGCTATGGGCGTTACACAGATGTATTCGCCGGTATGCGACGTGAATATAAATCCGAAAAACCCCGAAATCGGAGTGAGGTCCTTCAGTGATGACCCCGAAACTTGTGCGAAACATGCTGTTGCTTTGATGAGAGGTTTCCAAGATGCGGGTCTGGTTGCAAGTATAAAGCATTTCCCGGGAAGAGGCGATTCCGCAACCGATGCACACGATGTACTCGACGTAGTCCATGCAAGTAAGAAGAGAATGAAAGCAGTTGAGTTATATCCTTTCCAAGCGGCTATAAATGCCGGTTCAAAAGCATTGATG
>JAQURI010000063.1 GCA_028715665.1 Candidatus Ratteibacteria bacterium | reverse complement strand
CCTGTTTTAGGCGGCATCGTTCTTTTGAAATCCGCAGGCATGGCAAAATTCATGAATGAACACGTTGCAGGCATTAATGTTTCCGAAAAATATATAAAGATGATGGCGGAAGCGAGTAAAGAAGACAGGCCCAAAGTCAGCGTTCAGATTGCCGCGGAACTTGCAAAAGGTATGAAAGGGCTTTGTCAGGGAATACACATAATGCCTCTCGGTTGGGGAAAATACGTCCCGTCCGTTTTGCAGGAAGCAGGATTTTAATCGTCACGTATAAATCTAATTTTTCAATACGTGACGATTATCCCGCAGAGTATCAGAAAAATATCCCTTCGGGAAATTTTTCTGATGTTTTACGTTGCGGGATTCGGGGAGGGATTAAACCCCGTGTTCTAGTACAGAAGATTAACTATCTCCAGAAAACAATGTCTTACCGTCTGCGTATAAAAATTCAGGGCAAAGTCCAGGGAATAGGTTTCCGCCCGACTGTTTACAGATATGCTACTCAGAATAAACTGACGGGGTGGGTGAGCAATACTTCGTCAGGCGTCATTATTGAAGTGCAGGGAACAAAAGTTCATGTTGAGAATTTTATTTCAGCATTGAAGAAATCCCCGCCTTCCCGTTCAGAAATAGCGGACATTCAAGTCACGGAAATCAAACCCGTAAAAGAAAACCAGTTTAAAGTCCTTTCAAGTATTTCCGGCAAAGAAATGAAAACAAGAATTTCTCCCGACATTGCCGTATGTAAGGATTGCCTAAAGGAACTTTTTGACAAAGAAGACAGGCGTTATCTCTATCCTTTTATAAACTGCACTAATTGCGGCCCGCGTTTTACCATTATTAAAAATATCCCGTATGACCGACCCAATACCACAATGAAAAAATTCAAGATGTGCAAATCCTGCCAAAGTGAATACGACAATCCGTCTGACCGCAGATTCCATGCTCAGCCGAATGCGTGTGAAATTTGCGGACCAGAAGTGAAACTAGTTAATAGTTTAGGGTTTCGAGTTGAGAGTAAGGGAATAAAGGCGATAGAAAAAACTACTAAACTACTAAAAGAAGGAAAGATTGTGGCGATAAAGGGATTGGGCGGATTTCATCTTGCCTGCGATGCCTTGAATGATAAAGCGGTCAAGACCTTGCGGAGCAGGAAGTATAGAGAAGACAAGCCGTTCGCCTTAATGGCTAAGGATTTGAAAACAATAAAAAAATATTGCGAAGTTTCACCTGAAGAAGAAAAATTCCTGCTTTCCTGGAAATCGCCAATTGTCCTCTTAAAAAGAAAGTCCAATACCCCTTATCCCGTATCCCTTATCCCGATTTCTAATTATGTTGCTCCAAACAACAAATATCTCGGCTTCATGCTGCCTTATGCTCCTTTACACCATCTACTTTTTAAATCCGAAATCCGAAATCCGAAATCCGAAATATTAGTCATGACTTCCGGCAATATAAGCGATGAACCGATTGCATACGAAAATGAGGAAGCGCTGGTAAGATTAAAAAATATAGCTGATTATTTCTTGCTTCACGACCGCGATATATATATCCGCTCTGATGATTCTGTTACAAGAATTTTCCCGCCTACCAAAAAGGAATTTATCCTCCGCCGTTCTAAAGGTTATACGCCCGACCCAATAAGTATACATACCCCTTACCCCTTATCCCGTATCCCTATTTTAGCTTGTGGCGCTCATTCCAAAAATACTTTTGCAATACTTAAAGGCGATGAAGTAATACTAAGCCATCACATCGGAGATATGGAAAATGCGGAAACATACAATTCCTTTGTAAATGGCATAGAGCATTTCAAGAAACTGCTTGAAGTTGAACCCCAAATTATTGCTCACGATTTACATCCCGAATATTTCTCCACCCAATATGCTAAAAATCTGTCATCTGTTAACTGTCATCTGTCTTCTGTCCCAATCCAGCATCACCACGCTCATATCGCTTCGGTTATGGCTGATAATATGTTGAGAAACCAGAAAGTAATAGGTATTGCTTTTGACGGAACGGGATTAGGAAGTGATGGAAATTTATGGGGTGGAGAATTCCTGCTCGCCGATTATAAAGATTTCAAACGGGTGGGGCATTTTAAATACATTCCTCTTCCCGGCGGAGAAAAAGCGATAAAAGAGCCGTGGAGAATAGCGTTCAGCGAACTTTATTCAATATTCGGAAATAAACTTTGGAAACTTGACATTAACTTTGTCAAAAAACTTGATAAGGGGAAATGCAAAATTTTACAAAAGATGTTGGATTCGGGCGTTAATGCTCCTCTTACTTCAAGTATGGGACGGCTCTTTGACGCAGTTGCTTCGTTAATCGGTATAAGAAATACGGTCAACTATGAAGGTCAAGCGGCGATTGAGTTGGAGATGATACTTACAGAAGACAGAAAACAGAAGTCAGAAGTCAGAAACTACAAATACACAATAAAAAAAGAAAATAATATTTATATAATTGATATGGAAGAAACAATAAAAGGAATAATAGAAGATTTGAAGAAAAGGTTATCCAAAGAAATTATTTCTCTGAAATTCCATAATACAATTGTTGGGCTTATAGTTGATATGGCTAAGAAGATAAGAAAAGAGACGGGGTTAAAGGAAGTTGCTTTGGGCGGCGGTGTTTTCCAGAATATGTTTCTATTGACCAATGCTTATAAGGAGCTTAAAAAAGCAGGATTAAAAGTATATATCCACGAAAAAGTTCCTACAAACGACGGGGGATTATCTTTAGGTCAGGCGGTTATTGCGGGGTGTAAAAATTAATCAGCTTTTTTGTTAAGCACGGATTCAATTCGTCCGTTAACTTTTTCAACTAGCTTATTAAGTCTTTTTTCGGAGTTGTAATACTTCTTTGAAAGCTTCTGTGTTAGCTTTAGTTCAACAATCACTTTTGCAATAGCTGGTGAGTAAGGCTGAATTGCTTCAGCTTCAGGAATTTGCTTTAATATGATAGATATTATTGTTGGGAAAAATGCCTTAAGTTTCTCATCAATCTTCTCAAATATGTCAGGTATGGTTTTAATTTCAAGCTTTTCTCTTACTAACTTAATTGCATTTTTTTTAGTTTTTTCAGGGTTCCCTTGTTCTTCTAGAAGTTGACTGGTCTTTTTTTCTTGTTCTAACTGCTTTATAAATTTTCTGACACTTGCCATATTTTTTACCCAAGTTATAGCACCTTCTTCGGGAGGTAGTGATAGCGATATTGCTATAAGAAGAACAACAGTCCAACGTTCGGTATCTGTCAATTTTGCTTTAATTTCTTTTATAGTGCCATTACTAAATTTTGCTTGTGGAAAAAAGATATCTATAAAAGGTCTGCGAAAATGGTGGAGACTAACAGAATAATTGTTAAGTACATATATTAGACCTCGTAACTTTGCAGCCATCATAAAGGCATCGTCAATTATCGCAACATCTGCTGCTCCCTTGATATTTATAGATGTAGGATTAATATTAGATATTGTCTGAACATACTTAATATCGGTTGTTTTTTCCCACAATTTTGTAAGTTCATTGTTATCACCGTTACAGATAATCTTAGATAAAACTGGAATATAATCTTTATCGAAAAGGCCGTAACCTGCTCTGGCATGCAGTACCCATGCATTGGTTCTTACCCATCTTCTCCAGTTTTGATGTTCTCGGTTGGAACTAATAGCAACAAGGTGGTCGTGTGCTTTTCTTACATTAACATCATAATTAAAAGTTTCTATAATTGCTTCATTGGCAACATCAAACTCTATTTGACCCTGTACTGGCTTTATGAAATTATATCTATGAAGTTCTTTTAATAAGGATGCCTCCAGACCTGTGTTTTCAGGCACAGAATATCCCATAATATGAATATTATTAGTAAAGGTTAAAAAACTTGTTAACTCTACCAAAGATATCCAACTCCAACTATCAGCTTCCATCATACCTCTTTGAAATGCTTGGACAATCTGTGCTATAGATGCAGAATCTATAAAAGCATCTTCAAAATGACTTTTTTGAGATTGTGACATTTACTTAATCCTTTTAATTTTATTTATACTATTCTCCTCTTTCTCTGTCAATTTTCTTATAGATAACTGAAATGAGTTTTAGTATTAAAGTTATTATGGGCAGTATTAAGAATAATTTGCCGTAGGGGCGGACATCCAACCGTCCGGCTTTGGTTTCCATTATGATGAAATGCAGCGTAACTAATGCGAGAGCCAAATAGCCGAACCTGTGCAGTGTCTTCCACCTTTTGGCTCCAAATCTTTTGATAGAAGCGGCATTGGATGTAATTGCCATCGCAAGAAATATGACAAAAGCTATTAGTGCAAGAATTACACCTAATGATTTATCGTTTTCAATGAACATCTCCGTTATGCTGAATTCGTACTTTAAGAAAATCGCATAAAACGAGTGAATTAATATGAAGGCAAAACCTGTCAGACCTAAGAACTTACGCGAACGCATATACCTTCCGAAGTTCCGAGGGAAAATTAACGCAAGCGGTCCGATAGACATTGAAATGCTTACCAGCCCGATTCCCGCTAAAGCGGCGACTTTATTAAACTCGCTTAATGTTTGGGGTAAATCTTTAAATGATAATACGTCCACAAGGTTTTCCAGAACAATGGATTTTTCTTTTTTATCGTATGCTGTGTAGAGGAGCAGTATCGAAACAACCAGCAGAATACAAAATAAAATAGGACCGATTTTGTTTTTCATGTCTTAATTCTATCAATTTATACATCTCTGATGTTTCTCTGTCAATTATCCCCCCTAGTTTTCTTCCCCGAAGATTTCTAGGAAATCTAAACTCGGGGACAGAACGAAAACTAACAGGGGGGATTTTCGCTACACAAGACTCAAAAGTTTAAGAAGCTCAAAAGATTTGATAAGATTGGCTAAAAGAATGGTTAATAGTGGTTAAAAAATGTTAATAACGGTTAACAAAGGTTGCAAAAATAAAACGTAACTATTATTAATCCATATTAACCTCTGTTAACCTATATTAACTGTATACTTACTAACATGTGTTTAGCATTACCGACGAAGGTCATAAAAATAGACAGCTCTGGTGGAAGCGTTGAGCTTGGAGGAGTGAAGAGAAAAGTTAATCTTGAACTCCTTGATAACGTTAAGGTCGGAGAATATGTAATTGTTCATGCGGGATTTGCTATACAGAAGGTAGACCAGAAAGAGGCAAAAGAAACATTGGAACTGCTGAAGGAGATGGCGAAATAAAGAAAGTTAACAACAGTTAACAAGGGTTAATAATGGTTAATAACGGTTGCGAAATACTGAAAAGTAACCTTTTGTTAACCTATGTTAACCAATATTAACCTTTATTAACTATCAGTATGATGAGATATATCGATGAATTTAGAAATCCGCAGCTGACTAAGAAACTTATTGCGAAGATAAGCGCAGTGGTTCTGGATTTCGGAAAAGATATAATTTTGATGGAAGTTTGCGGTACGCATACCGTAGCTATTTCACGTACCGGTTTAAGGAAACTTTTTCCGTCAAATCTGAAACTGCTTTCCGGGCCCGGCTGCCCCGTTTGTGTAACGCCCAATGATTATCTTGACAGAGCAATTGCTTACTGTCGACAGAAAAATATCATATTGACCACTTTCGGCGATATGGTGCGAGTTCCCGGTTCGACTTCTTCTTTAGAGAAAGAAAAGAGTAGGGGAGCGGATATCAGGATTGTTTATTCGCCTATCGATGCTTTGAAGATTGCACAGGATAATCCTAAAAAGAAAATAATATTTCTCGGAGTCGGGTTTGAGACGACTTCTCCGACTATTGCCGCGACTATTAAAATTGCAGGAAGCCAAAACATAAAAAACTTTTTTGTTTATTCGGGACATAAGATTATGCCACCTGCAATGAAAGCTTTATTGGAATTTAAAGAGGCTTGCCCCGTTAGAAGTGGGAAACGTCTTTCGGACATTTCCTTAACGGAAGTACCTTTGGCACTTCCTACTTCTAACGGGGTGAAAATCGACGGTTTTATTTGTCCGGGCCATGTTAGCACGATTATTGGTTCTACTCCTTATGAGTTTATACCTAAAGATTACGGTATCCCATGTGTTATTGCTGGATTTGAGCCGCTTGATGTTGTGGAAGGTATTTATATGCTTGTACAACAGGTTATTGAGGGGGAAAAGCCAAGTGTTCAGATTCAATATACCCGTTCGGTCAAAAGGGAAGGTAATCCTAAAGCAGTTGCGCTTATGGATGATGTGTTTGAACGGGAAGATTCGAATTGGCGGGGATTAGGGATGATTCTCGAAAGCGGACTAAAGATAAAAAAAGAGTTTTTGGCTTTTGACGCTTTAGAGAATATAAAGGTCAAGGTGGAGCCTACGAAAGAGAACACAAAGTGTATCTGCGGTGAAGTTTTAAGAGGAGTAAAAAGCCCGCTATCATGTAAACTCTTCGCAAAATTATGCACTCCAGAAAATCCAATAGGTGCCTGTATGGTATCTTCGGAAGGCGCCTGCGCGGCATATTATAAGTACGACAAATAGGAATCAGAATTTCACTTATTTCTACCTTTGACTTATTCCTATATATCTTATATATTGTGCTTTCAACAATTCAAAAAAAGGAGATGTTATGAATAAATTTGTTGCAGCAGTGGTTTTAGCAGTAAGTTTGTTGTCAGCGGGTATGGTGTTTGCTCAAGCTACATCGTTACAGACACCCGACGAAAAGTTAAGTTATATGTTGGGCATGGATATCGGCTCATTTTTGAAAGAAGTACCAAGAGAAATTGATTTTGAAATTTTCATCCAAGGCGTCCAAGATACGTATAAGGGAGAAAAGACGCTTCTTACGGAAGAAGAAGCGCTTAAAATAAAGCAGGATTTCGTTAAAGAAATGCAAGCGGAAGCTATCAAGAAGATGAATGAAGCAAAAGATAAAAATAAGAAAGATGGTGAAGCGTTCCTTGCAGAAAACAAAAAGAAAAAAGGAGTTATCACAACTGCAAGCGGTTTGCAGTATGAAGTTTTAAAAAAGGGGACCGGCGCTTCTCCCAAAATAGATGATACGGTTAAAGTGCATTATGCGGGGACACTGATTGACGGAAAAGAATTTGATAGTTCTTACAAACGCGGCGAACCAGTTACTTTCCCGCTTAACGGTGTTATACCTGGCTGGAGCGAAGGATTGCAGCTTATGAAAGTCGGAGGAAAGAGCCGTTTGGTTATACCTTCTAATCTTGCTTATGGGGAACAAGGTGCAGGCCAGCAAATTCCGCCGAATTCCGTGCTGATATTTGAAGTCGAGTTGTTAGGAATTGAAAACCCGATGCCGGACTTAGAATAGTTTATCTTCACTTCCCCGCCTGCCCGCCATTGTAGCAGTGGCGGGTGGGCAGGAAAAGTTTTGGCATCTGGGATTCTACTTAAAACAAAATCCAATTATTCGCGGAGGTTCTGTAAAATGCATGAATTTTCGATAGCAAATCCGATAGTTAAAAAAGTTTTATCTTTAGCCAAAGAGAAAAACGCGAGAAAAATCAAAACTGTCGATATTTCTGTCGGAGAACTGATTTTATTGGGAGCGGAAGAAGAATTTAGGTTTTGGCTTAAAGAACTATTGTGTAAGGAAGAAATTTCCAAAAATGCGCGAATAAAGCTCAACATAGTCAAAGCAAAAGTTAAATGCAGGAACTGCAAATACGAAGGCGGCTTGAAAATAACGCATGAACATAATCATTCCCACCCGCTGTTTCTGTGTCCAAGTTGCAAAGACAGCAATATAGATATAAAAGAAGGTAGAGATTGCATATTAAAAAGAGTAGAAGTGGAAATATGAATGAGATTCTCCTCGCTCATGGCGACGGCGGAAAGTTGATGCATCGACTTATCAATGAACTATTCAAAAAAAAATTCAATAACGAAATTTTAAACGAGTTAGGTGATTCCGCAGTTGTTAAAATTCCAGCTCTCAAGAACTCTAAATTTTCCTTTACGACAGATTCTTATGTGGTAAATCCTTTATTTTTTCCGGGCGGCGATATAGGAAAACTTGCCGTTTGCGGAACCATAAATGATTTGGCTGTTTCTGGCGCAAAACCGTTATTTATTTCCTGCGGTTTTATTATTGAAGAAGGAATGAAATACAAAATCTTGGAAAAGATAACGGATTCTATGGCAAAAACCGCGAAACAAGAAAAGGTAAAAATCTTAACGGGCGAT
>JAQURI010000062.1 GCA_028715665.1 Candidatus Ratteibacteria bacterium | reverse complement strand
TATAAATTAATCTCGACGGGATAACAATTAAGTAGTATAATTATCGCTAACGGGGCGTAGCTCAGTTTGGCTAGAGCGCTTGGTTCGGGACCAAGAGGTCAGAGGTTCAAATCCTCCCGCCCCGACTAAAGTAATAAGGAGGCGAGATGAAAAAAACGGGTAGACTTGCTAGAAGTTCTAGAAAAACCAAAGAAACAACGATATCATTACATTTTAATATTGATGGAGAAGGAAAATCACAAATATCTACTGGTATATTGTTTCTAGACCATATGCTCACGCTTTTCTCGAAACATGGTCTTTTTGATTTAGCAATAAATGCGGCAGGGGATTTGGGAGTAGATATACATCATACGAATGAAGATGTCGGGTTGTGCCTCGGAGATGCCTTATCAAAAGCTCTTCAAAATAAAAGAGGAATTAAAAGATTTGGCTCTGCCTATGTTACTATGGATGAGGCATTATCAAGAGTTGTTGTGGACATAAGCGGAAGGCCTTCATTTTATATTGACAATCAAGTAAAGCTTCCAGCCCCTTTGGAAAAGGATAAATACGATTGGCAGACTCTAAAACACTTTCTGCAAAGTTTCGCCCAGAAAGGCGGGCTTAATCTGCATGTATCTGTTTTAAAAGGGGAAGATTTCCATCACATTGTAGAGTCTATTTTCAAGGCATTGGGCAAAGCGCTGGATGAAGCTACTATAATAGATAAGAGAATCAAAGGCATACCTTCTACAAAAGGAATACTATAATAAATAACCAATTGTTAATTTCAAATTCCCAATAAAATGTTAATAATTCCCGCTATTGATTTAATGGACGGCAAAGTAGTGAGGTTGACAAAAGGAGATTTCACTACGAGCAAAATTTATTCCAGTGACCCCGTTAGAGTAGCTTTGGATTGGCAGGGAAAAGGCGTAAAACGAATTCATATCGTTGACTTGGATGGTGCAAAAACTGGAAAATGTCAAAACTTGAATGTTGTGAAAAAAATTACAGAAGAACTTACGATCCCGGTTCAGTTAGGTGGTGGAATAAGAAGTTTAGATATGGTCCAAAAAGTTCTGGATTCAGGTGCCAAGTGGATAATATTAGGGACGAGTGCGTTTGAAGATGAGGAGTTTTTGAAAGGAGTTGTATCATCTTTTCCCGATAGGATTATAGTTTCCGTAGATATTAAAGATGAAAAAATTTATATTAAGGGATGGAAAGAAAGTTCGTCGGATGATATATTTACATTTTTCGAAAAGCTAAAGGGAATGAAAATCTCTTCGCTTATTGTTACGGATATTCGAAAAGACGGGACACTGAAGGGCGTGAATGTGAAATTGTTTACTGAAATTTGCAAACACAGCCCCATTCCTATTATAGTAGCAGGCGGAATTTCTTCCTTGGAGGATATAAAACGGCTTTCTGCTGTAAAAAAGATTGAAGGAATCATAATAGGGAAAGCGTTGTATGAAGACAGGATAGATTTGGAAGAAGCAATCGAGGAAATAAGTGATAAGAGGTAAGGGATAAAAATTTAATTACAACTTAATACTAAAAAACATGGCTGAAAAAAGTTCACTTGTAATAGTAGAATCTCCTGCCAAAGCGCGGACTATTCAATCTTTTCTTGGTAGAGGATATAAAGTCAGCGCGAGCATGGGGCATATAAAAAATTTGCCGGAAAGAAAATTGGGGATTGATATCGAACATGGCTTTGAGCCCACTTACAATATTATTAAAGGCAAAAAGAAAATCCTCAAAGAATTAAAAAGCGAAGCCAAAAAGTCTTCCCAGGTACTCCTTGCGGCTGATGCCGATAGGGAAGGCGAGACGATATGCGCTCATTTAGCCGAGGAGATAGAGCCCGTTAATAAGAATATTTCAAGAATCTTGTTCCATGAAATTACTTCTTCGGCGATAAAAGATTCACTAAAACATGTTACGTCTATAGATATAAATAAAGTTGATTCCGGAAAAGCAAGACGGGTTTTGGACCGGCTTGTAGGTTATAAAATTTCGCCTCTATTATGGAAGAAGGTACGAAAGGGTCTTTCTGCCGGCAGGGTTCAAACGGTTGCTTTGAAAATAGTCGTAGATAGAGAAAAAGAAATAAAAGCTTTCGTCCCGGAAGAGTATTATTTGATTTTCGGCAAATTTGCCAATCAAAACAAAGAAGAATTTTCTGCTCAACTCAAGGAATTCAAAGGGGAAAAAATCACCAAGTTCTCCAAAGACGAAGCCCCAAACATAAAAATGGATGCGGAAAAACAAAGCTTTATAGTTAAAAGCATTATATCTAAAGACGAAAAAAGAAAAGCTCCCGCGCCTCTTATAACAAGTTCAATGCAACAACAGGCACATCGCGTTTTCCATTTCTCTGCACAAAGGACAATGAGAGTGGCCCAGCAATTATACGAAGGCGTTAATATCGGCAATGAAATTACCGGACTTATAACTTATATGAGAACGGATTCTTTCAATCTTAGTAAGAGCGCCCAAGAAAAAGCAAGAGAGTTTATTCTGAAAAATTTTGGAAAAGAATATCTACCTGCTACTGCTCCTAAATTTAAGGCAAAGAAGGGCGCACAAGAGGCGCATGAAGCTATTCGCCCTACGAATGTGGAATTTTCCCCGGATAAAATAAAAGAATATCTGGATCCTTATCAATTAAGATTGTACACATTGATATATAACCGATTTTTGGCTTCGCAGATGTCTCCCAAAATAACGGAAGTCACTACCATAAAACTGGAAGGCGGAGATTATGTTTTCGTGACGGAAAACAGGAAAACAAAATTCGACGGTTATACCATTCTTGTCAAAAAGGACGAAGAAGAGAATGGCAGTGAAGAAACAAATATCTTGCCTGTTTTGAAAGAGCAGGAAAAAGTAAAGTTGTTGGAAGTTGCTCTTGAACAAAAATTCACACAGCCGCCTCCTCGCTACACAGAAGGCACGCTTATAAAGAAGCTGGAAGAAGAGGGAATAGGTCGTCCCTCGACTTACGCCCCGATAATGAATACGATTAAAGACAGGGATTATATAAGGAGTGTAAAAGGCGAACTTTATCCTTCGGAACTCGGCACGGTTGTGGTTGAACTGCTCATCGAAAATTTCCCGACTATTTTTTACGAAAAATTCACTTCGGAAATGGAGCAAAATCTTGACGAGGTAGAAGAAGGCAAAAGAAAATGGTCGGATATGGTAAAAGATTTTTATACATCTTTTGAGCCGGTTTTGAATAAAGCATCGGTGGATATGAAAGATATAAAAAAAGAAAGAGAAGTAATTACTGACGAAAAATGCCCCGAATGCGGCGGAAATTTAATAGTAAAAGATGGTAGGTTCGGACAATTCTTGGCGTGTTCCAATTTCCCGAGATGCAGATATACAAAACGCATGTTGAAAAAAGTAGGGATGAAATGTCCGAATCAAGATTGCGGTGGCGAAATAGTAGAAATGAAAAATAAAAGGGGTAGGGTTTTTTACGGATGTAGTAATTATCCGAATTGCAGATGGATTGCGTCGTATTTACCTTCAGAAAAACTGGAGGACAGAAAACAGAGAACAGAGGACAGTCAACAGAATGTAAAAGATAGCAAATAAAAATAAATAAATATAATGAACAAGTGATGGGGTTAAAATTTTTTATATCTTGTAATCTGATTTCTGTCTTCTGATGGCTGACTTCTGTAATTAAACATGGAGAAAGAAAGAATAGAACAATTTGTAAAATTTTTGAAGATAGAACGGAATTTGCCGCAGAACACTCTAACAAGTTATAAAACCGACCTCGAACAGTTCAATAAGTTTTTGAGTAAACATTATCCTAAGATAAAAATGGAACAAATCCAGACCACGCATATAAGGGATTTCTTGACGACTCTTCATAGCGACGGTTATAGTTCAAATTCTATAGGAAGGAAAATTGCCGCACTGCGGTCGTTTTTTAAGTTTGCTATTAGAAACGAACTTATAAATTCCAATCCTTGTTCCCTTATTTCCAGTCCCAAAAAGAAGGGTGTCTTGCCCGAGCCGATGAGTATTCGGGAAATCGAAACAATTCTTTCCTTGCCGTCGAACGACCATTTGAGCATCCGAGACAAAGCTGTTCTGGAAACACTATATTCTACGGGTGTGCGTGTGTCCGAACTCGTCGGTATGAATGTTGACAGTATAGATTTCGGGGGAGGTATTGTAAAAGTGAAAGGAAAGGGAAGAAAGGAGAGAATAGTTCCGGTCGGGAATAAAGCGCTTGAAGCATTGAGCGAGTATTTTAACAAAAGAAATTCTTTTTTTGTTTCGCTCAGAAAGGATTTGAGCGTGAATAAAGAAGCGTTATTTTTGAATAATTGGGGCGGACGGCTTTCTGCGGAAAGCGTAAAAAAAATTGTCCATGATTATATAAAAGAAGCCGCGATAAAAAAGCACGTTTCGGTCCATAGCTTCCGCCATAGTTTCGCGACCCATCTTTTGGAACGGGGCGCTGACCTTAGAGCGGTGCAGGAATTGCTTGGGCATGCGTCTTTGTCGACTACGCAAATTTATACGCATCTTACGACAAAACGGCTTAAAGCGGTTTACGATAAAACTCATCCGAGGGCTTAAAAAAAGGAGAGAGAAAAGAGTAGAAAGAAGAGAGATAAAAAAATAAATGAAATTTTAGAATAAGGAGCGTCCTCAAAATCTGAAATGGGAATAATTCTCTCTACTCTCTACTTGCTACTTTCTACTTTGGTTTATATTACAGGGGGATTTTATTATGACAGACAAACAATGGCAGGATTTACTGAATGTCATTAACGGGAAAATATTGAAACCTTTGCCTGTGGGATTTATAGTCGATTGCCCGTGGCTTCCCAATTGGTATGGCAAGTCAATCTTAGATTATTTTACCAGTGAAGAAATATGGCTAAATGCTAATCTTAAAGCAGTTAATGAATTTAAAGATGTCATATTTTTGCCGGGATTTTGGTCGGAATTTGGCATGTGCACCGAGCCGTCCGCTTTTGGAGTCCGCTGCATTTTTCCAAAAAATGAATTTCCTCACGCACATAAAATAATTCGCTCTACCGCAGAAATAGATGAGCTTGTAATCCCAAATCCAGCAACAGATGGGCTTTTGCCGTTTGTGCTTAATAGGTTGAAATTAGCGCAGCCTAAAATAGAAAAAGCTGGATATAAGATTAGATTTGCGGTTGCTCGCGGTCCCTTGAATATTTCAAGTTATCTGATGGGTGCGACCGAATTCTTGATGGCAATGATGTTAGAACCAAATAGAACGCACCTATTATTAAACAAAGTTACTACTTTTCTTAAAGAATGGTTGAAATTACAAATAGAAGCATTTCCTTCTATCGACGGTATATTTTTACTGGACGATATTATAGGATTTATCGGCGAAAAGGAATTCAAGACTTTTGCTTTGCCGTATTTCAAACAATTGTATGATGCCGATGTTTCCGTGAAATTCCTGCATAATGATGCACAGTGCGGAGTATCGCTTCCTTTTCTGCCGGAAATAGGAATCAATTTGTTCAATATGGGTTTTGACACTTCCCTGAATGATTTGAAAAAAATGACCCAAAATAAAGTCGTAATGCTCGGCAATATCCCTCCGAGAGATGTCCTTGCAAGCGGAAGCACGGAAGACGTGAGAAAAGCGGCAATTAAACTTTTGGATTCTTTGGAAGATAAATCAAGAGTTATATTCTCATGCGGCGGAGGCATGCCTCCGGGTGTTTCCTCTAAAAATTTAAAAACATTTGTTGAAACAATTCATAATTTTAGATAAATATATACGTATATATAAATGTAAAGTTCATAAAAATATTTTACCTTTTATAAAAGGACGTTTTGTGTTATCATACCACCTTCTTAAAGACAAGAAATATTTCAAATAAATAACCCTAATAACAAAGGAGGTTTTTACAATGGCTAAAAGAAAAGCATCTATGCCGTTTTGGTGTGTCGGAAATCCTGTAGGAGACCCTTTCGGGGTTGCTATTATGGACAGACTTAGTTCTTTGGAAGTCTGCGATATTCTCTGCTGGGGTAAGAAAGAAAAACTTATCGATTTTACGTCTGCTCATGACGATGACCTTGTTAATTGGGACCCCAAAAATCCAGAAGACGATTTGAACCCCAACAGCAAAACTCATAAAACATTGAAAGAACTTAAAAGAAGAATGGATAAAGTCGGTTTGCCGATGATTATGATAACCTGCAACCTTCATACAAATCCTATTTTTCGTAACGGCGGCTTGACTAATCCAGACCCCAAAATAAGAATTCTTGCGGCGAAAAAAGTAATGCGCGCTTTGAGAATAGGTAATTTCTTCGGCGCCAAATATTCTACTTATTGGGTGGCAAGAGACGGTTTTGAGAGCCAGTTCGCTGTTCCTTGGGACAGATGCTACAAATATATAATAGAAGGGTTAAATTTAGCCACGAGATATATACATGAAAATAATCTTTCAATCGAGCATGGAACGATAGAAAATAAACCCAACGAACCCAGGGGCGAGATGTTTATTCCTACGGTAGGACATTCTCTGGCGATAATTGAACGTTTGGATGAGCCAGATTTCTGGGGTGTTAATCCCGAACTTTTGCAGCATGAAGAGATGACGGGACTTTCCGCTTCTGCGGCAGCTGGATTTACCGCAAGTTTGGGCAAACTCTTCTTCCTTCATTTCGGGAACCAAAAACCTAACCAGTTCGACAACGACAATCCTCCTCTAATAGGAATGGACGGAATAAAAGAAACAGTCGGTATATTCTGGATTCTCGACCAGCTTAAATGGAACGGGCATGTGGAATTCGATTGCCATGTTCTCAGAACCGATTGCGCTCCGGGAAAAGCCAACGCAATTGAACTAAGAAAAGACTTCATCAGAATGTGCGTTGAAGCGTTGAGGATGACGGAAAATGTGGCGGATAGCATTAACAAAGATACCAAGATATCTAAAATGCAGGATAAAATGTGGAATGCAGACCCCGCATTGGCTGATATTCTCTCGGATGGAGATATCGATGCAATAAGAAGAGCCAAAATAGACGTGGACAAGGTTCTAAAAGCTCCGCTCGGAATCGGCAGGTTGGATTTGGCAGTAAATAGGAAAATGTTTGGGAAATAAGAGGATACATATAAATTGTGAACAAAAAGGTTCGCGTTGTTTCCTTTGATGTTGATGGAACGTTAATTGACCAAAGATTCAACGACCTTATATGGGAAAATGACATCCCCGCTTTGGTTGCCCATAAGCGGGGATGTTCTTTTTTAGAAGCAAAAAAGTTCTGCCTTTGTGAATATAGGAAATTAGGGGATAAAGACCTTCGCTGGTATGATGTTCAACATTGGCTTAAAAAATTCGGAATTTCAACGTCCGCCAAGGATATATTTAAAAGACGGGAACAATTAATTATCGTTTATCCCGATGTGTTGCCTGTATTGAGAAAGCTCAAGGAAGAAGGATTCAGGGTAATTGTTATTACCTGTATGCCCAGGATTTTCCTCAAAGAAAAAATTAAAAAATTCGATAGGCATTTTGATAAAGTTTTTTCAACAATAAGCGATTTCAAACGGGTAAAATCGCCCGAGCTCTACAGACATATCTCCAAAGTCATCAAGACATCTCCTTCGTGTATTTTACATATAGGCGACCATCATATTTTGGACTATGAGTTTTCTCTTGAGGCGGGTTACAAGAGCATTCTTATTGAAAGAGAGAAAAAGACCAAAGATTTCAGCATTTCAAGGTTAGAAGAAATATTTTATTTTTTGTAAACCCCACACCTTTGCAAGTGTGGTTTTGTTTGTTTCTGGCTTCACAAAAAATATTATCATTCATTCATGGCTTTACAACTAAGGTTTTCTATAGGGGTGGGGGGAAAATTGAAATATTTGAGCTTTTGCTTTAAAATCTTTCCTTAAACAATGCGCCTGTAGCTCAATTGGATAGAGCAACGGATTTCTAATCCGTAGGCTGCAGGTTCAATTCCTGCCAGGCGCGCCGAGAATCTGATATAATAAAAAAAAGTTATTAATGGTTAAAAAAAGTTAATAAAGGTTAATAAAAAGTTGCGATAAAAATAAATGAGTAACCATTGTTAACTAATGTTAACCCATGTTAACTGTTGTTAACCACGTAGCTGATAAACGGCGAGATAGCTCAGTCGGTAGAGCGCAGGACTGAAAATCCTGGCGTCCCCAGTTCGATTCTGGGTCTCGCCACCAGTATTTTGTTTGTTGGTGCACCTGCACGCTGCCTCATAAGAGGGGTGCACAAAAATGTGC
>JAQURI010000061.1 GCA_028715665.1 Candidatus Ratteibacteria bacterium | reverse complement strand
ATAACTGTTCCTGTTCTTATGCAGAAAAAAATTTCCCCGATTAAGGTAAGTGCTATTGCTAAAGAGCCCTTGAAAATCTATGGAAAAACTTTTAATACTATTTTAATAGATGTTGCGGTTGCGGATGTTAGCCCGGGCATTTCCTCTGCCAAAATCAGAGAATTTAAAATATGGCTGACAAACGATGACAAAAAATTGCCTATTCTCATGAAAGCGGACACCTCAGTAGGACCTATAACCGTTTTATTGGATAATAGAGAAGAACTTCTTAAATAAATATGGATATACATGGAGATAGAGTAGAAATACATAGAGATATATTGTTCGAGATTTGAGTTTGTAAAGTAACAACATTATTTCCACTGTATTTCAATTTAATTTTTTAATACTATGGTACTGGAAAGATTTTGGGAAAAGTTAATAGATAAGATAGAGAATATCGACAAAGGAAAAATTCGCCAATATATAGGTGAACTCCTTTGGGAAAGAGGCCTTTTAGAGAATATCTTCAATTCTCTTACGGAGGGAATACTTGTTTTGGATTTCGATAATAATCCCGTCTATATAAATAAACGTCTTAACGAAATAATATCTATTGACGTGAATGACCTATTTGATTCTTTTTCGTTCTATGATAAACGCTTGGCACATCTAATTTTAGAAAGCAAAGCGGAATTTAAAGATGAAGTAGTAGAAGTTATGGAACCCCGCCATCGCTTGCTTAACGTGAGCAAGTTGGCGCTTTTGTCGAAAGAAGGCAAACCCTTGGGTGCAATCGTAATCATAGACGATATTACCCAAGAAAGAAAAGCTCAGGAAGAAAGGGCAAGCGGAGAAAGATTTGCGACATTGTCGCAGCTCGCTGCCGGCGTTGCGCACGAAGTCGGCAATCCTTTGAATGCTCTGCAAATTCATCTTGAACTTTTGAAAAAAGGGGTTGATAAACTCCCTTCCAAATCGCGAGGAAAACTGATGGGTTCCGTTAAAATCATCAGAGAAGAAATATCCCGTCTGGATAAAATCGTAAATCAATTCCTTGAAGCGTCCCGACCGTCGCTTCTTAAATTGGAAGAGACAACAATAGAGGGCACGCTCAAAGAACTTGTCGCTTTTCTTTCGCCGGAATTTACGAGAAACAATATACGTATAAGAGAAAGTTATTCGCCGCATATTCCGTCTTTTCTTTTCGACAGACAGCAGATAAAACAGGCGCTACTCAATATTTTCAAAAATTCCATAGAAGCTATGCCCAAAGGCGGCAGTATCTATGTTTCTACTTTTTTGCGGGGAGACAGAATAGAAATTACAATCAAAGATGAGGGATTCGGAGTCGCCGAACATAATCTTTACAGGATCTTCGAGCCGTATTTCACCACGAAAAAGAACGGTTCGGGTTTGGGTCTTATGATAACTTATCGCATCATCAAAGCTCACGGCGGGGACATAAAATTCAAAAGCAAAGTAGGCGAAGGGACCGAAATCACCGTGATTCTACCGTTAAAAAGAACCCATGTGCCTTTGCCTGCGCATTTTAAGAAAACTTTTTTCCCGAAAGATTTTGTAAAGTTCCCAAGCACTAAACGCAAGAAAAGAAATTAAAGTATTTTAAATTATAGACGCACTTCCAGCTTGTCGTTGCCTTTTTTAGCCAAAACAAAAGTTGTTTTCTCATCTTTCCAAGATGCTTTGTATTTTCCTAAAAATCCGTTGAATGTGATTTGTCCTTTATTGTCCGTAACAATTTTTTTCGGGGCAAACCACCACTTGCCCTTTATAAGTTCATATAAAGCATTATATGACGGTTTTACGGAATGGTCAGCGCGTAATAATCCGGCGGGCGCTTTTAGCCATCCGCCGTCGAATAGTCCCCACCATGTAATCGCTTCCACCGCAGGATGCGAAAAGAGCGTTTTATAATGCGTGGCTATTTCCTGTGCTTGGCGCTTTTCTCCTTCGGGCGTTGAAGGCCATTCATCGACTTTATGGTCGTTTAGGTCGACTATATGCTTGGGCATGATTTTTCCGGAGACAATCGTACTTTCCGTGAAGTGTAAAGGAATACCAAAGCGCGAAAAACGTTTTAAAACATCAAGCGTTTTTTCCACACCCCAGTATCCCTGATGCATATGCGATTGTATACCTATGGCATCGAATTTTATTCCGTCTTTAATGCAATCTTCTATGAGTTTTTCGTAAGCAGGCGAGATATTGAAATCGTTTATCAATAGTGTTGCTTTCGGGTTGGCTTTTCGCGCCGCTTCGAATGTGGCGCGGACTATGCCGACCTGGCCGATTTCTTTGCATAAGCGCGTTATGCCGTTGTCGTATTTGTCGAATACCGGCATAATCACAACTTCATTTATTACATCCCACGTGTCTACGAGCCCTTTGAAATCGGTCACTTCGCGTTTTATACGGCCGATTTGCGCTTTTAAAATATCCGCATTGGACATTTCAAGTAACCACGGCGCTGTAACTGTATGCCAACACAAGGGATGGCCTTTGATTTTAAATCCGCGTTTCTGTAGCCAGTGCGCCGCATTGAGGAGCTGTTTTGTACGCGGCTTTCCGCGTTCGGGTTCGAATCTTCCCCAGTAAAAAGGAAGCGTCACGAAATTGAATAGTTCAAGCCATTTTTGGCTGCTTTTTTCAAGTTTTGGTTTTTCTTCGGGCATAAAGTCATCGTTTGCCAGAATGACCGCCTGATGCCCTGTGCAGCCGAATAAAAACTTATGTTCGAGTTGTTCTATCGTAATTTCCTGGTTTGCAAGCGGAGTGTTGTCTTTTTTAAGAACCGTAAGTTCGACGTTTGCCGTGCGGTGTTTTTTGATTAATTCGTCCGAGTTATAGTTTTGAACCATTGGGATTTCCTTTCACATTTGAACGGCTCTTATACCATTTTGCCCCGTAAAAATCAAAGTGAATCCCGCTCCCCGTGCTAAATCGCGGGGCTTTACGGTGCGGGTAAGCTTATCGGAACAACTTTTTGTTTATTTGATATAATCCATTCCGAAATAAAATGAAAATCCCGATACTTTTTTACCATAAAATTAATTTTCCTATTCCGGGAGCAAAAATCCGCGACCTCTATGTTTCTCCCGATAAGTTCCACAGCCAGATGAAAGATCTAAAATGGCGCGGCTATAAAACCATTAGTTTGGAGGATTTGCTCCAGTGGCTTTCTTGCGGAAAGGAGATTCCTAAGAAATCTATAATTCTCACCTTTGACGACGGCTATGAAGATAACTATATAAACGCTTTCCCGGTTCTTAAGAAATTCGGTTTCACCGCGACTATTTTCCTTATAACAAGGGATATCGCGGGTTTATCCGGATGGGGAAACAGCAAAGAGACGATAAAAGAACCGCTTCTTTCATGGGAAAAAATAAAAGAAATGGCGGATTACGGGATCGATTTTCAGCCGCATACACATACGCATCCGTCGCTTCCTAAATTAGACGAACGGAAAATCCGCGAGGAAGTTACCGTCTCCAAAGAAATAATCGAAAAAGGGCTCAATAAGAAAGCCGATTTTTTGTGTTATCCGTACGGCCATTTTGATGCTAAAACGGAAAAAATCTTAAAAGAAGTCGGATATAAAGGCGCTTTAACTACGAAAAGAGGCCGCATAAAACAAGGCGATAATCCCTACGAACTTAAAAGAATAGGCATCAAAGATAAGCACAACTTGCTTCGTTTTATAAGGTATGTGGAGTTTAAATACAGATAAACCCAAAGGTTAATATAGGTTAATAAGGGTTAACAAAGGTTAAAAAAGCCCGCCCAAAGATTGGCGGGCAGGGTTACAGAACATTTTAAAGCAACCCATATTAACCATTGTTAACTTATGTTAACAATTATTAACTAGTATTTATATTCCCCACTTCTTCTTCAATTCTTCAGTAATCGCTTTTGCCTTGGCGCTTTTTAAAAAATCGTCTTTATTCTCTTCGGCTTCGGGGATTTCTTTCTGCTGAGGGACAACCTTATCTATAAGTTCTCGGGAAGAAATTAATTTTGCACCGTGCATTTTGGCAAAGTCCTTTACTTCCCTGTCATCGGTGGCTATCGTTAAAGATTTGGGATTTTTGCTTTTTTCTATTAAGTATTTGATATGGTCGTCTGCGATTCTATCTTTTGTGAAAAAAACGCTTACATCACTTCTTTCTTTTTTGGGAAAGTCAGCGACTTCTTCTTTTCCGTCAAAAACGACCATAATGCCGCCAAACATTCTGTTCCTGGCATTTAGTATTCTGACAAAATGGTTTCTTCTTGCTTCAAGAGTTTTGTCTTTCAGTCCCATCTGCATCAGGACATTGTACCCGTCGACGATAAGCATATTTTAGAAACCAAAAATAAATGGAAATACAATTGAAATATTTAGAAATATGATTGAAATAAATTGTACCTCATATAACAGCTACTATATTTCCATGTATATCTACTGTATTTCTAAGTATTTCTTTATTTAATTTGTTTCTTAACGATATTCTCTACTTCCTGCAATGCCTTATCCAATTTACTTATGTCTTTGCCGCCGCCCATAGCCATGTCCGCTCTTCCGCCGCCGCTTCCGCCGGCGATTTTTGAAATCTCGCTTATTACCATACCCATGTTCATTCCTTTTTCTGCTAAATCTTTTGTAAGTCTGCCGACAAATATGACACTATCGTCTTTTACTCCCCCGAGGACGATTATTCCGTCTTTTTTAGTTTTGTCTTTTAAAACATCAACGGCTTTTCTAAGGGTTTCCCGGTCTATATCATCTACCCTCGAGACAATTAAATTTATCCCGTTTACGACTTTTGCTTTGTCTGATAAGTTTTTTATTTTTTCGAACAGGGTTTTTTCCGTTAACGATTCTATTTTTTTGGAAAGGGTTCTTTGATGTTCGAGCAGTTCCTGGATTCTTTTGTCTATGGATTCCGGAGATACCTTTAAAAGTTCGGATATTTTTTCGACGGAATACATTTTATTTTTGACGGAGACATATGCAGGCTTTCCCGCGACTGCTTCGATTCTTCTTAAGCCCTTGCCCACGGAATTTTCGTTTAAGATATGGAATGCGCCTATTTCGCCGGTATTTTTTACGTGAATCCCGCCGCATAATTCCTTGCTGATGTCTCCTACGGAAACCATTCGCACCAGTTCCCCGTATTTTTCCCCGAAGAAACTCAAAGCACCTCTGTTTTTAGCTTCTGATAAAGACAATGTGTCTATTTTGACGGGAAGAGTTTCCCGTATTTTTTCGTTGACGAGTTCTTCTATTTTCGAAAGTTCATCTTTTTTGAGTTGCGAAAAATGAGAGAAGTCGAACCTTAAATAATTCTCTTCGACAAGCGAGCCCGATTGCTGGATATGGCTTCCCAATACCGTTCTAAGAGCATATTGCAATAGGTGTGTCGCGGTATGGTGGCAGGAAATGTTCTGCCTTCTTTGTTTGTTTACCGCAAGATGTATTTTATCCCCTTTTTCTATTTCGCCTTCCTCTATTTTTGCGTGGTGGACTATTAATCCCTCTTTTCCGTAATAAACATTATCTATGGCGCCTTTTGCGTTCTTTGTTTGGAATGTCCCCTTGTCGAAAACTTGTCCTCCCATCTCCGCATAAAAAGGAGTGATTCCCACGATTAATCCGACTTCTGCTTTGCCTATCTTCCCTTTATAGTCAACATTGTCTTTTATAACGGATAAAATTTCGCTGTCGCATTCCAGTTTTTCATAGCCGACGAATTTCGTTGAGCCGAATTTTTCCGAAAGGTGCGCATATAATGTTTCCTTGTCGGAAGTTTTCATTTCTCCAGTCCAGGCGAGGCGGCCTTTTTCTTTCTGGATGTCCATTTCTTTCTGGAAAGCGGCTTTGTCCACGCCGAACCCCTCGTCTTTTGCGATTTCTTCCACTAAATCAAAAGGCATGCCGTATGTGTCGTAAAGTTTGAATAGTTCCTTGCCCGATATGACTTTTTGTTTCTTTTCTTTGTGTTTAGCGAAAATCTCCTCCAAAATTTTTGAACCTTCCGTAAGAGTGCGTTTATAGGAATCTTCCTCGCTTTTCAATACCTGGATAACATGCTCTTTCCTGTCCTTTAAATCTGGATATGAGCCCGACATCGTCCTTGTTACCGTGGGCACAAGTTCGAAAAGGAAGGGCATTTTAAGGTTTATTTTTTCTCCCTGCCTTGCGGCATTTCTTATCAATCTTCTTAAAACATAACCTTTTCCGTCGTTTGAAGGAAAAACACCGTCGGAAATTAAAAATGTAATTGCTCTTATATGGTCGGAAATAATTCTTATAGGCCTTATACTTTCTTTGTCGTATTTCGTTTTCGCTTTTTCGCAGATTAACTGGACAAGCGGGGTAAAAAGGTCGGTGAGAAAGTTGTCTTCCATCTTTTGCATGATTGAGCAAGCCCTTTCCAGCCCCATCCCGGTGTCTATATTTTTTTGCGGCAGCGGCTCCAGGCTTCCGTCTTCTTTTCTGTTGAATTGAGTAAATACAAGGTTCCAAAGCTCAAGATAACGTCCGCAGTCGCATGTTATGTCGCAGTTTTTCTTGCCGCATCCGAATGCTTTTCCTCTGTCGATTATTATTTCCGAACACGGCCCGCATGGGCCCGTGTCTCCCGCGTCCCACCAGTTTGTTTCTTTGCTCATGCGCGCGATTCTGTTCGCTTTGATGCCTATTTCTTTATCCCATATCTTATAGGCCTCATTATCTTCTTTATAAACGGAAATCCAGATATTTTCCTGCGGAATTTTGAATACTTCTGTTACAAATTGCCAAGCCCACTGGATTGCTTCTTCTTTGAAATAATCGCCGAAAGAAAAATTCCCGAGCATTTCGAAAAACGTATGATGAAGCGGGCTTTTGCCTATGATATCTATATCCGAAGTCCTGAAACATTTCTGGCAGGTTGCTGCCCTTTTTAATTTCCTGTCGCCAAGTCCCAAAAATTCTTTTTTGAATTGGTTCATTCCGGCGCTGGTAAATAAAAGGGTAGGGTCGTCTTTCGGGATAAGCGAAGACGGGGGCTTGATAATATGCCCGTGTTTCTTGAAGAAGTCCAAGAATTCTGTCCTGATTCTACTTGATTCCATAATCATTTTTTTGGGTTAACAAAAGTTAACATGGGTTAATAACAGTTAATAACGGTTGCTTTTTAAAATATTCTGTAACTTATGTTAACCCCTGTTAACCTCTTTAAACCATTATTAACCAGTTTCTCAAAACAGCCCTACTGTTTTTCCTTCTTCGTCTATGTCGACTCTCATATATGCCGCATGGGAGGAAAGTCCCGGCATTGTCCTCATTTCGCCGAGAAGCGGATATAAAAACCCCGCTCCCACCGACGCTTTTATGTCTCTTATCGGCACCCTGAATCCTTTCGGCGCGCCTTTTAAATCAGGGTCGTGAGAAAGCGAAAGATGAGTTTTAGCCATGTTAACCGGCAATTTATCATAGCCGAGTTTCGTATAAAGTTCGATGCGTTTTTCGGCTTGGGGAGAATAATCCACTCCGTCGGCTCGGTATATTTTCGTTGCAATAGTTTCTATTTTTTCTTTTATGGACATGTCATCAGGATAAAGAAAATGGAAATTGTTTGGCATATCGCATGCCTTGACCACCGCCTTTGCCGCTTCCAGGCATCCTTCGCCGCCTTTTGCCCACGGGTTTATGGGAACGGCAAAATTTGCCCCGTGGTCTGTCGCATATTTTTTGACGAAATCTATTTCTTTTTGGGTGTCATTCGTAAAGGTGTTTATAGTGACTACGACAGGTATTCCGAAACTGCGCATGTTCTCTATGTGCACTTTTAAATTTTCGCAGCCCTTTTCCAAGGCAGGCATATTTTCTTTTGCCGAAAGTTCCGCGTCCAGTTTTTGTCCCGGCTTCATTACGAAAGCGCCTCCGTGCATTTTTAACGCCCTTATCGAACAAGTTATCACGACGCAATCCAATTTTAAACCCGATTGCCTGCACACGACATCGATTAGTTTTTCCGCGCCGCAGTCCGCGCCGAACCCGCTTTCCGTAACCACATAATCCGCGGACTTAAGCGCAACAAAATCGGCTATGACGGAATTATTGCCGTGAGCCACATTGGCGAAGGGAAATCCGTGAACCATTGCAGGAGTGTGCTCAAGCGTCTGGACAAGGTTCGGTTTTAAAGCATCTTTCATGAGCACTGCCATAGCGCCCGCAACTTTCAAATCTTCCGCAGTCACGGGTTTTTCATCATAAGTATATCCAACAACCATCCTTCCCAACCGTTCTCGTAAATCCTTTAATGAAGTTGCCAAAGCATGAATT
>JAQURI010000060.1 GCA_028715665.1 Candidatus Ratteibacteria bacterium | reverse complement strand
AGAGGACAGGAGCATATAAAAAGAGCGTTGGAAGTGGCAATTGCCGGCGGGCATAATGTAATCATGATTGGTCCTCCGGGCGCGGGGAAAACAATGCTTGCAAGGCGGCTTCCGACAATTATGCCCGATATAACGCTTGAACAAGCAATCGAAACCACAAAAATCCCTTCCGTGGCGGGACTGATGCCGTCTAATAAGCCCCTGATAGCGATAAGGCCTTTTCGCTCGCCGCACCATACGACGTCGGACGTGGCGCTGGTCGGCGGCGGACAGTATCCCCATCCAGGGGAAATAAGTTTAGCGCACAACGGCGTGCTTTTTCTGGATGAACTTCCCGAATTCAACCGCAATGTTTTGGAAGCTCTCCGCCAGCCGCTTGAAGACGGCGAAGTGAACATATCAAGGGCAAGCGGCTCTTTAAGTTATCCTTCCCGTTTTAATCTTGTGTGCGCGATGAACCCGTGCCCCTGTGGATATTTTACTCATCCCGAGAAACAATGCGTTTGCACTCCGCACCAAATTCAGAAATACCGCTCCAAAATATCGGGGCCTTTACTTGATAGGATAGATATTCACATTGAAGTTCCACCTTTAAAATTTGCTGAAGTTTCGGACAGCAGAGACACAGAACAATCCCAAAATATAAAAGAAAGAATAAACAAAACAAGAAAAATTCAATTCGAGCGGTTCAAAAACAAAAAATATTACTGCAATTCTTTCATGAGCAACAAAGATATCGGCGCATATTGCAAAACCGATGAAGACGGCAAAAATCTTCTAAAACAAGCGATGACGAAATTGGGCTTAAGCGCCCGCGCTTACCACAAAATCCTAAAAGTCGCCCGCACAATAGCGGATTTGGAAGTCGAAGATAAAATTCTTCCATCCCACATCGCCGAAGCAATCCAATATAGAGTCCTAGATAGATACCTTGAGGTGTAAAAAATCAAGAGTTGTTTTATTGCAGAATATAAATGTATAATCAATTGTGTTTGTTTATACGTATAAATAAATTAAGGAGTTTTGGCGTTGGAACATAAATCAAAAGAAAATTTTGTTCCCCCGAGAATACTCGTCGTAGACGATGATGCGATTTTTAGGCAAGAATTCGTAGAGCTTTTTGAAGACCTCTCTATCGCACAAGCTTCGAACGGAGCAGAAGCTATCCAATTCCTAAAAAAACCCAACGAAATAGACCTTGTTTTTCTTGATGTGCGGATGATAGGCATGAGCGGCATAGAGGTTTTGGAAAAAATAAAGCAGATTGCTCCTGATGTGCGCGTGGTTATTTTCACCGGCTACGGCTCTAAAAACGTAGCAGTGGAGGCGCTGCGCAACAGAGCCGACGATTATCTGGAAAAGCCCTTTAGTCTAAAAGCTACGCAGGAAGTAATCGAGAAACATCTGGGAGCAAGAGAAAGACAAAAATACAGCGGCAGTTTAGAGGATAAGATAAAACACGTAAAAGATTTCTTAACGAGGAATTCCCACAAAAAAGTCACCCTAAATGATGTTGCCGATGCGGTATATTTGAGCCCGAAATACATAAGCCGGCTTTTTAAACAATACACGAAAATGGGTTTTAACGAATACAAGCTCTCGCTTAAGATAGAACAGTCGAAAAATCTCTTGCAAAAAAATATTCATACCGTCGAACAAATTTCCTACGACTTGGGATACCAAAACCCCGAGTCCTTTATCCGCCAGTTCAAAAAGTTAACCAAGCTGACGCCTTCGGAATACCGCAATAAATTCAAGAAGGGTAGAAAAATTTCTTCCCCAAAGAAGAAAAAACTAAAAAAACCTAAGGCAAACAAAAAACCATATAAAATATCCCGTCTTAAAAAGAAAAAGAGTAAGGGCTCTAAAAGGAGATAGTGTATCAATATTCGAGGTTGGATTTCATTGTACCTGACTTTATGTCTCGAAAATTGTCCCGATTCGCATACCATTATTGTTGTGCAGCCCCAGCTCGTAAACCATATCAAAATTCTTTGCAATAATTTTGATACACTCGCTGGGGCGTTCCGATGTTACATCGGAGCGAAAAAAGTCAATAAAAAGTAGAATTCGGTCTATCTTTATATAAAGAACCTTTTGTAAAATAATTTTTTAAAAACAATAAAAGATGAATCAAAAGAAAAGAAAGACAATCAATTCACATGACAAATTGGTGAAGCAATTACAAGAACGCACAGCAGAACTTACATTTGAGCGTAAGCGTTTTTTTGATGTTCTTGAAATGTTGCCGGCTTATGTAATCCTGTTAACACCAGATTATCACGTGCCCTTTGCCAATAAGTTCTTCCGAGAACGTTTCGGCGAGTCAGGCGGGAAACGCTGCTATGAGTACCTCTTTAATAGAAGGCAACCATGTGAAAATTGCGAAACATATAAAGTCCTAAAAACCAGAAAACCCCACCATTGGGAATGGACTGGACCAGACAGTCGCAATTACGATATTTTTGACTATCTATTCACAGATGCAGATGGCTCCCCGCTTATTATGGAAATGGGCATTGATATTACCGAACAGAAACGCGCACAAAATGCCCTGAAAAGTGCAAATGCTTATCATCGTAATCTCATCGAAGTCAGCATAGACCCGTTAGTAACCATTGATGCTAAAGGTAAAATTATGGACGTAAACAAAGCAACTGAACAGGTTACGGGATATAACAGGGGAAAATTGGTTGGCACAAACTTTGCCGATTATTTTACCGAGCCTGATAAAGCGCGGGCAGGATATAAAAAAGTATTTAAGGAAGGTTCTATTCAGAACTATGAACTTGAGATTAAACACCGGAACGGGCATTTGACGCCGGTCTTATATAATGCATCGGTTTATAAAAATGAAACCGGCGAAGTGGCGGGAATATTTGCGTCAGCAAAGGATATCACACAGCGCAGACTTGCCGAGGACGCAGTAAAACAGGCAAATGTTTATCACCGTAATCTAATTGAAGTTAGTCTTGATCCGCTTGTTACAATAAGTGCCGACGGAAAAATCACAGACGTAAACGAAGCAACGATAAAAGCAACTGGCATACCTCGCGAAAAACTCATCAGCACTGACTTCTTCAACTACTTCACAGAGCCACAAAAAGCACGTGAGGGTTACAAACAAGTCTTTGCTAAAGGTTTTGTTACTGACTATCCGCTCACTATACGTAATAAAAATGGGCGTTTGATGAATGTTCTTTATAATGCCACCGTATATAAGGACACTCGCGGTAATGTTCTTGGTGTTTTTGCTGCTGCTCGTGATGTTACCGAGCGTAGTCGAGCAGAAGAAGAGCTTAAGAGAAATCGCGAGCATCTCGAAGAGATAGTAAAAGAACGCACAAAAGAACTTATTGAAAGCAAAGAACGATTAAGTAGGGCGCAGGAGATAGCGCATCTGGGCAGCTGGGAGCTTGATGTTGTAAACAATCGTTTAACTTGGTCTGATGAGGTGTACCGAATCTTCGGCTTAAAGCCGCAGGAGTTTAAAGCTACCTATGAGGCATTCCTAAAAGTAATACATCCTGACGACCGCAAAGTAGTTGATAAGGCATATTCTGGGTCGCTCCGCGAGGGAAGAAATTCCTACGAGATTGAGCACCGGGTTGTAAGAAAATCAACAGGTGAAATTCGTTTCGTACATGAAAAATGCGAACACTTACGTGATAAATCCGGCAAGGTTATCCTCTCGGTTGGGATGGTACACGACATCACTGAGCGTAAAATGGCAGAAGAAAAGATGAAACATCTCGCAACTTTTCCTCAGCTTAACCCGAACCCTATAATTGAATTTGATAAAAAAGGCAATTTTACTTTTGCTAATCTTGCCACAATGAAAGTGTTAGAAAAGCTAAAAGAACCAAAGCAGATTACTCTGTTTTTACCCAGAAATTTTCCCCAGATGTTGAAGATGCTTAGTGCTGGCAAAAAAAATATATTCTACAAGGAAATAAATATAAAAGGCATTTCATTTGCTGAATCCATAACACTTATTCCGGCTTTGAAAGTTGTGCGGATTTATGCCCGCGATATTACAGCGCGCAAGATTGCCCAAGAAGCATTGAAGAAGGCGCATAATGAATTAGAGTTAAAAGTAAACCAGCGCACTGCTGAATTAAGTCAAGCCAATATAAAACTGGCTCAAGAAATAGAAGAGAGAAAGAGGGCAGAAGAAGAATTATTAAATGCCCGGCGGCTCTCGGATATCGGCACACTTGCTGCAACGGTTGCCCATGAATTGCGCAACCCGTTGGCTGCAATACGCATGGCCTCTTATAATATTAAACGTAAAGCAAAGAATCCCTGGTTGGATAAAAACCTCGAAAACATAGAAATAAAAATCAGCGACAGTGAAAAAATAATCAACAACCTGCTCTTCTATTCGCGGCTTAAAAAGCCGATTTTAGAGCAGGTTAATATTTATAAAATCTTGGAGGAGTGTCTGGTAAATACAAAGGCACATTACTCCAAACAATCTTTAAAAATCCATAAACAGTTGAGAGAAATTAAGGATATAAATATCGAAGCGGATAAGCTGCAAATGCAGGAATTATTCGGGAATCTACTAAACAATGCATACGAGGCACTGCCCGCAACCGGCGGCGAGATAGAGATTGGCGCTCTTACCCAAGGAACAAATTTTATTAAAATAACGATTAAGGATAACGGGACAGGGATGGACGAAGAAAGTCTAAAAAAAGTATTCGAGCCGTTTTTTTCTACAAAAGCGAAAGGGACCGGGTTGGGGCTTACTGTATGCTATAAAATAGTCCAGTTCCACGACGGCAGTATAGATGTCCAAAGCAAAAAAGGAGAAGGGACTTCGGTAAGCATTGTATTGCCGATTAAAAGAGGGGAAAATGGTTAAGAGAATTTTGATTATTGATGATGACATGGAATTGTGCGAAGAGTTGTCGGAAATTTTAGAAGAAGAGGGCTTTGAGGTTGATTGTGCTTTCACGCCCGCCGAGGGGCAGAAACAACTCAAAACAAATAAATACGATATCGTCCTGCTCGATTTCAAACTGCCGCAGATGAGCGGGATAGATTTTTTAAAAAAAGAACATGAATGCCTCAAAAATAAAAAAGTTTTTATCATCAGCGGAAGTTTGTCCATTAAAAACCTCATTGAGGAACAAAATCTCTCCCACCTTGTATCCGGGGTTTTTAGTAAACCCTTCGACATTGAAGCACTGCTAAGGGAATTGAAGAAGTGATTCTTAAGGACAAGCATCAAATTTCAATTACCGAATAATATCTAATAACCCAACTGTCCCGATTCGCAGACCATTTTTGTACAGCCCCAGCTCGTAACCCGTATCAAAATTCTCTTAGATAATTTTGATACACTCGCTGGGGCGCTCCGATGTTTTAAAAAGGACTGTCCCAGCTCATATACTATGTAAAAATTCTCTTAGATAATTTTTACATATTCGCTGGGATGCTTTGACATAAAGTCAAAGCAGAAAAAAGTCAATAAAAAGCGGAATCTTCCTATTCCTTGTTTCTATAGAAACAATAAAATAATCATGCAAATAAAAAATAATAACCAAGGGGGCATAGATGTGGGAGAGGAAAAAAGTAATGATTATCGACGATGATAAGGAATTTTTAGAAGAATTAACGGAAACTCTTTCTTTGAGCGATTATGAGCCAGTCATGTTTGATGATCCCGCCCTGGCTTTGCAGAGAATTTCCAAGGAAAAACCGGATGTTATTTTGCTCGACCTTAAAATGTTTCCGAGGAGCGGGTTTGAAATCGCTCACGAGTTAAAACACATTGCCGGCACGGAAAATATACCCATTATTGCTATGACGGGTTTTTATAAGAACGGCTATGAGAGTCTTATGAAGATGTGCGGCATTAAAAACTGTTTAATAAAACCTTTTAAGCCGTTGGATATCATTGCACAAATAGAAGAAGTGTTGAGTAATTAAAATAAAAATCCAGAGGTGAAAATATGTCAAAAATACCTGAGAATAATAAAAACAGGTCTCTTGTTAAGTATGAGGATTTTTTGGGATGCTGCTGCCCATTTTCCATCAAAAAGAAACAAAGTTTTGTTAATAACGGGACCGATAACTTGATTAAAACAAAAACAGAAGCTGATAAGTATAACGAGGATAATTTGTAAAAGGAGGTGTGGTATGAGAGTCGGGGAAGTCATGTCCAGAGATGTTTTTTGCACTATGCCGGATGTTACGCTAAGCGAGGCGGCGAAGAAGATGAAGCAACTGGACGTTGGGAGTTTACCTGTATGCGACGGCGAACGCCTGGTAGGGATGCTTACCGACAGAGATATAGTCATCCGCGCGGCTGCAGACGGCAAAAATCCAAGCGATACGAAAGTCGTTGAGACAATGACTCACGGCATACATTGGTGTTTTGAAGACGACAGTTTGGAAAAAGCGGCAGAAAAAATGGAGAGTAAAAAAATAAGGCGGTTGCCCGTTATAGACCGTAAGAAGAAACTCGTCGGTATAGTGTCTTTGGGGGACCTCGCAGTAAGAGCGGGACAGAAATTGGCATGTGACGTACTGGAAGAAGTTTCTAAACCGATTTGAAAACAAAAGATGTGAATCGATAAGGAGGTGGGTAAAATGGCAAAAAGAGGCGAAAAATTAGTATGCGGGCTTTGCGGCAGAGAGGTAATTATGGATGAGTGCGGTTGTTCGCAGACGGATATGTGGTGTTGCGACCAGCCCATGAAGCCCAAGTCCAAAAGTAAAACGAAAAAAAGCAAATAGGAGAACAGACAGAGAATGAAAGCTAAGGTTGATAAAGATTTGTGTATCGGCTGTACATTGTGCGTGCAGACATGTCCTGAAGTATTCATAATGGATGTGGAGAAAGCGGATGTAAAAGTGGACATTGTTCCTAAAGAAGTAGAAAACAGTTGCAGACAGGCGGCAGACGAATGCCCCGTGAATGCAATAATAATAAATAATTAAAATATTAATTTTGCTTTATTGTATATTTATTTCTTGGCAAAATTAAGGAGGAGAAAATGAAACTAGTTCCTTGGGTCCCCAGAGAACAGATGGCTGATTTACACAAAGATTTGAATCATTTGTTCGATAATTTTTTCACAGTGAAATTACCGCAAAGATTTAGTATGCACTTTTCACCATCGATAGAAGTCTCCGAAGATAAAAAAAGCTACACAGTAAAAGCCGAGATACCGGGAGTAAGCAGCAAGGATATAGAAGTTTCTTTCAAAAACAATGTATTGACGGTTTCGGGCGAGAAAAAGCAGGAGAAAGAAGAAAAGAAGAAAAACACCCATTATAAAGAAATACAATATGGCTCTTTTTTCCGCAGCATACCTTTGGAAATGGAAGTCGATAAGGCGCATATTAAATCAAAACGTGATAACGGGACGTTGACGCTTACGCTTCCCAAAAAGAATCCGTCACGGGGTAAAACGGTAAAAATTAAAGTCCAATAAAAACATATTATGAAGCATTTGAAATTAATCCTGTTTTTTGTAATTGTGATAATTGCTCTGTTTGTCCAAATAACAATGCGGCTGTTATTCTTAATAAGGGAGGTCAAAGCATGATGCCTGTGGGTTTATTGATGAAGGAACACCGTTTAATCGAGAAGACGATAGACGTGTGGAAAAAAGAGCTGGAAAACATTGCTGCAAGCGGCAAAACAAATGTATGCCTGTTGGAGCTCGCGATAGATTTCATGAAAACGTATGCGGACAGGTGCCATCACGGCAAAGAAGAGGATATTTTGTTTCGCGAGTTGAAGAAGAAAAACTTATCTTCGCAGTTGAAGAAAATTCTCGCGGAATTAATCCGAGAGCACAAAATCGCTAGGGAGACGGTTAAAAGTTTGATTGAGGCAAAGAGTAAATATTCCTGCGGAGAAAAGGGTTCGCTGGATGAAATCGCCAGTTCAATAAAATTTATAATCGAAGTGTATCCGAGCCATATCGAAAAGGAGGATAAACATTTTTTCCTTCCGTGTATGGAATATTTTGATGGGCGGGAACAAGAAAAAATGCTTGAGGAATTTGCGCAGTTCGACCGCACGCTTATTCACGAGAAATACAAGTTGATGCTCGAAGGCATGAAGATTATGCAGGGATAGTTTTTAAATAAGAGGGGACATATCAATGAAGAAAATAGCCATTCTAATCGAAGACAATTATCAGGTTCTGGAAGCTTGGTATCCGTATTTGCGCCTGCGCGAGGAAAATGTCCGGACCGTCTTCGTGGGGACGGGGAAAAAAGAATATAGGAGCAAGGAATGGTATCCTGCCCAGGAAGAACTCTCCGTTAAGAACGTAAAGGCGGATGATTTCGACGGGGTAGTTATTCCGGGAGGTTATGCGCCCGATATATTAAGAA
>JAQURI010000059.1 GCA_028715665.1 Candidatus Ratteibacteria bacterium | reverse complement strand
GCATGTATAAGGTCTCTAAGTTTTGTTTCCGTCCATACTTCTTCTTTCTTAAGGCGCACCGACGCTACATCGGAAATGGAGCGCCTTGCCACGCGCAAAGAAAGAGCAACCTGCTCAACTTCGCTGGCGAGTTTGCCGAGTTCTCCTTCCTCTTTTATCGGATGGGATTCGTCTACAATTCCCTTCTGGAAATATTTAAACCATTCGGTAAGACGTTGAATAGGAACAATGAAAATCTGCCTATGCAGAAAAACAGATATTAAAAAAATAGCTGCGACCAAGATTATCAGGGTTAGACTTATTCGTTTCCAAAGTTCCATTAAACGGGCAAAAACATAAGACGTATCATGTATAACTTCAACTAATCCTAAAGTTTCCCCTTTATCGTCCATTATGGGTAAAACATAACTATAGACCGTATATTCCTTGAATTTCTCCAATTCTCCTCGTGGAATTTTGTCGGCTAATATACTTTTTATATATGGTTTTTTTATCCAATCGGCAAATCTTTTGGTAACCGCTAAAACTTTTCCGTCTTTATCATAAATAACACAGCCCTGTAACCGTTCACGCGTTTCAAATCTGCCGACAAGATATTCGGCGGCTCCAACATCACTGTTTAAGAGAGCGTGCCTTACCGATAATTCCATGCTTTCTGCGACGGATTTGGATTTGCGCCGCAAATCGTCCATCAACTTTTCTTCTTCAAAACGTACTTGAAATATTCCTAAAATGATAAAAGCCACCGTAACAATTATTAATATCGGTAAAATGAAGAGCAAAATCTTTTTCATATCATCTTCTCCGTCTTATTCTACATTCCAAAACAAGCATACGTCTACAATTCAAGGGGCGACAGCAAAAGTTTTTGCGTCAGTTATAGTTTGCCGGTTATCAAAATGTCGATATGTAATTTTCGCTACGTTTGCAATAAATTCCTTTGCTGACCTGCTGGTCGATTTGGAATGTTTGATTAATGCGCAGATAACAAAATCGCCGTGCGGCGTATATACAATCCCTGCATCATGGCAAACAAAACGCTCAAGCCCCGTTTTATGGGCAACAACGGCTTCTGCAGGTAAATGTCTGGGAATACGGTCATTTATTTTTTGCCCTTTCAACAAATCAAGACATTGCTGCGAAATTTCCCGATTAATAGTTTCTCCGTAATAAATTTTTTTTAAAACAAGAGCAATGTCCTCTGCAGTAGTATAATTTTCGATGCCCCGGTTCCGCGCCTTTAAATCAACCATATTACGGGACAAATTCGTATTCTTAACACCATAGGACTTAAAAGATTTGTTAAAATAATCGAATCCCAAACGCTCTATCAATATATTTGTGGCGTTATTATCGCTTCTGGTAATCATAAGTTCGAGTAATTCGCTGACATTGATCTCCTTGCCTGCAGGCATATTTTTTAGAACTCCCGAGCCCGAGGTCTTATCCATAGACCTGACACGTATAGTTGAATCAGAACCTAATATTCCGTCCCGAATCGCGTAAAAACAAGAAACCATAATAGGAATTTTCACTATGCTTGCCGACGGGAATAATTTGTCTTTATTAAAAGATATATCCCACCCGTATTGTAAATCCATGATTACAATACCCGCTTCTCCATCAAAAGTTTTAACATATTCTGATAAGGACTGCTCTAGCGTCAACCAATCCGCTTTTCTTTTTTCCAACAGAATCCTGTTTTTTTCGTTTTCTTTTCCCAGTCTTTTTTGTATTTGATAATATTGATTGGAAAAAACCGCGAAGACAGAAAACAAAATAAAAAATACGGTAATAATAAATATCTTCTTTTCGTTCATCATAAGTTCAATACATGGGCGGAACTTATTTCAACTGTGCTAAAATTCTATCAAATGGGAAAAAATCCCCGGGACATTCCGTAATACAGCCTTTTATGTCTTTATGTCTTCGAATATTGGTTAACGGGATATTGTATTGTTTTCGCAAAACATTAATCAAGTTTACCAATGCATTAAACTGCGCGTCACTTAATTGTTGTTCATTAAAATTACCGACCAAACAAATCTGTATATCGTATGGTCTATTTACCTGTGTTTGTTTCTTCCAGCGCCACCCAACTTCGACCTCGCCGTCATCGGAAAGAGTACCATTGCCGATTACAAAATGGTAAAAAAGCCCCCCCATGCCGCGATTTCTATGGTCTCGGTCAAATCTTGCGGCATTACCCTGCAAAGTCGCGCTATGATGTAAAGTGATATATCTCCATACCGAATCATAATTTTTCGGACCGACAATTTTTTCTACCGCTTCCTGAATAGCCGGACGATAAGGTTCAACCCATAAAGTCGTTTTTGCCCCCGGGATAAACAACGGTTGTCCTACGCTGATTTTAGTCGGGTCATTAATCTGGTTTGCCCGTATAATAATGTTCACATCGACATTATAGGTTTTTGCGATTCTATAAAGCGTCTGCCCGCTTTCCACTATATGATAAACTCCCTGTGTAGGAACCCTTCTATAAGGTGCGGTTGCGCAACCCCAAAGATTAAAAAGAATAAAGAGGATAATCAGTAAACGAAGAGATTTCAACATCTCATAAAAAAACGCCGTCCGATATCTCATCAGACAGCGTCCAGATTCCTTGAGGTTTTTCTTACAAGATATCAATCATGCCTCCTGCAATTTTTATGGATTTTTATTATAACTTCCTCCGTTATAAATATCAATTTTTTTCTAAAAATTTTTATTATTTATAATTATAATAGACTTCCTTGGAATTTAACGGATTGAAGTTATTTTTCTTCAAAAGGGGGTTGCATTTTTCTGATAAAAGCGTCATGGAAATCCTTTTTTATTTTGGAAAGGATGTCCTGTCCTTCTTGTGGATTCGAAAACTTGCCAACGCAGACTTCAAATAATTTTCCCCTTGTTTTTATATATACGGGAGAGAAGTTCTTTTCTTTTAACTGGCCGGCTAAATTTTCCGGCCTTCTCATGTCGCTAAAAGTAGCTACTTGGATTGTATAAAATTCCGATAAAACAACATTTCCCTGGGCAGTTTGATGTTCTGCGGGTTTTTCGGCCGGCGGATTATTGGAACTTTCCGGGATTTTAGAGGGAATTTCTTTGGGAGAAGCAATTATTTCCACTTTATTCTGTGGTTCGGTTTTTGCCTCTATTATCGGAGAAAGTTCAGCGGTGCCTTTGGTTTCTTTAACCAAAGTCGATATTATTTTAAATAGAAAAAAGCCCCCTATAATAACAGAAACAATAAAAATTACTGTCGGAAATTTGGATACTGTATTTTGAAAGTAGAGCTTTTTTCTCCTTCTAAACATCATTTCATACCTAATTTTATGTTAACAAATTAATATGCAAATGTAAACCCCCGCACCAATATATTGGTGCGGGGGTAAACTCTACTACAGACCGTCGGCAGCCAATTGTTTTCTGTATATTTCTCTTATTTTATTGAAAATACTTATTGAATCTCCAATTTTATAATCGGGGTATGTCCACGGCAAGGGCTGGAAAGTTTTTTCCTTAAAAAACAGCGTTACTTCCGCGAAAATCCCTTTTCCCAGATATATTCTATGGTAATAATTCTTTGTGGATGCGAGAACAAGTTGGCAATTGTTTATATAACCCGGGTCTATATTTATAGTCCGTTTGCCTTTTACGGAATACTTCTTTTCCAATGCGTTGGTAAAAGTTTTTATCGTGCTTAATTCCTCGCCTTTGATTAAGTTTTCGAAACTCATGAATTTCTTCTTCAAGTCGGGGCCCATTTCGTCGCGGTAATAATCGGTATAATCAAACCCAAATACAGGGCTTTTAAAATCTATTTCCCCGTATTTCTTTTCCAATTCCGCTTCCAACGTAGGGAAAAGTTTCGATTGATTGGTGAAAATAGCCGTAATTAATTTTACCCGTACAGGGGTCTTTGCCACTCCCATAGCATTGATTTTATACAAAAAATAGAAAAACTTGCAAATTGGAATTGAATAGTATAAAATCTTCGCCAAATGTCCAGAATATGCCAAATATGCGGAAAAGGACCCGTTACGGGCAATAATGTCAGCCATTCCAATAGAAAAACAAGAAGAAGATGGCTGCCTAACTTACAACAGGTAAGAGCGATAACCGATAAGGGCGTAAGAAGAATCCGTGTCTGCGCGTCTTGTATCCGTTCGGGGAAAGTCAAAAAAGCTTCTTAAAAAAGCCGTTTTTAATCTCTGCTTTAAACTAATTTCAAGCCTTTTAACACTCTAATCAACTTTTCTTTGTTTTCATCTCCCATCCTGCAAAGAGGCATTCTTAAATACGGTTGAATTTTACCCATCAAAGCGAGAGATTCTTTTACGGGAATCGGGTTTGTTTCGTAGAAAAGAGCTTCAAATAACGGGAATAGCCCGATGTGTATTTTTTTTGCTTCTTTAAGGTCACCTTCTTTGAAACTGCAAACAAGATTATGTATTTTCCTTGGGACTACATTCGCCGCAACAGAAATAACTCCCCTGCCGCCCACAGAAAGAATAGGCAAAGTCACGGAATCGTTGCCGGAAATAACTACTATATCGCAAAGAGAAATTATCTTGCTCACCTGGTCAAGCGAAGGATTAGCTTCTTTCACTGCAACTATATTGGGAATTTTGGAAAGTCTTGCTATCGTTTCAGGCAGCATATTTATACCTGTACGCGAAGGCACATTATAAAGAACAATGGGGATATCCACCTCTTCGGCTATTCTCTGATAATGCAGATACTGGCCTTGCGGGGTAGGTTTATTATAATAGGGCGTTATCAGCAATGCGGCATCCGCACCCGCTTTTTTCGCAAAAGATGTTAAATCAAGCGCTTCCTCGGTAGAATTCGAGCCTGTGCCGGCTATAACAGAAATCCTCCCGTTCACTTTTTCTATGACGAATTCTATTATCTTTTTCTGTTCGGCATGTTTTAATGTAGCAGCTTCGCCTGTGCAACCGCACGGTACTATCCCGTCCGTTTTCTCTTTAATATGAAATTCAATCAGGTTTTCTAAGGTTCTGAAATCAATATCACCATTTTTATCAAAAGGGGTAACTAATGCCACATATGAACCTTCAAACATTTTTCCTCCGTAAAAATAGTTTAGAAAAAGATTTTAATTTGTCTCTAAACCATAAACTCTCAACTCTAAACTTTGAATAATTATAGCCCGATTAGCTGATTCATTTCAAATATCGGCAAAAGAATAGAAATAGCAATAATTCCGACTATAAGACCCATAGTGATTATAACCAAAGGTTCAAGCAGAGTAGTAAATCTGTTCAAAGCCATAGTCACTTCTTCTTCATAATTAGTCGATATATCGTCTAACATTTGCTCTAAATTCCCGCTTTTTTCTCCCACTTCTACCATATGTAAAAAAAGCGGAGGGAAAACGCCGCTTTTTCTCAAAGCTTTGCTCATGCTGTCTCCGCGAGATATATCTTCCTTTGCCCGAGATATTGCCGACGATACAACTTCGTTTCCGACCGCATCCTTTGCAAGTTCCAGAGAATTAATAATAGTAACTCCCCCTTTTCTAAGCGTGGATATGGTCCTTGCAAAATTCGCAACAAGCAATTTTCTCCTGATTTCTCCCATAATCGGAAGTTTTAAATTCAACGCGTCGATTTTTTCCCTTGCTTTTTTTATGCGAAGCATCCACACAAATGCAGCTATCAAAACAATTATCCCGCTTAAAACTATAATCCAATAATTTTTAAAGAAATTGGATATATTTATTAACCCCAACGTAATCGGCGGCAATGTTTTATTCATCTGTTCGAATAACCCCGAGAGGGTTGGGACCACAACCACCATAAGAAAAACAAGGACCCCGACGCCAACAATACCAATAACCATCGGATAAATCAAAGCATTTCTAATTTTGTTGCGAAAATTAATACTTTCCCTTATCAGCGCGGAAATTCTAAAAAGAATATCCGCCAAACTTCCTGTTTCTTCTCCGCTTCTTATCATGTTTATATAAATGGGCGAAAAAACCCTGCTGAACGAAGAAAGAGATTCTCCGAAAGATTTCCCTTCTTTGACAAATTCTGCCAACCCCAAGACTACTCTTCTTAAATGATGAGAACCCATTTGTTCTGCTATTGCATTCAAACTTGATAAAAGCGGGAGCCCGCCCTTCAACAAACTGGCGAGTTGATGCGAAAATAATGCAATGTCTTCGCTATTTGTCCTTCTAAAAGCCAAAATACCGCGTCCCGAAGAGGCCTGAGTAATACCGCTAACATCAACCGGAAAAAGAGATTGTCCCCGTAATTTTTCTCTTGCTTCTTCCAATGAAGAAGCATCTATTATTCCTTTAATCGTCCTGCCACTTTTATTTAAAGCTTTATATTCGAATACGGCCATGGTTTTTCAGAAGACAGAAGTCAGACTACAGAATACAGAACATACAAAATGGAAATATACAAAAAGACGATAGATATACATAGAAATACGTAGTAGACAAACAATCTCTTTCAATTTATTTCTATCTATCTCTGATATCTGTTTTCTGACTTCTGATTTCTGTCCTCTGTATTTACAATCAGTCCATCACTTCCTGCGTTTCGCTTAAAACTTCCGACAGAGTCGTAATGCCTTCGTAAACCTTTTTGAGCCCATCGCCTCTCAACGTCCTCATCCCGAGCTTTTTTGCTTCATTTCTTATAGAGCGAGACGGTTTTCTCTCCATTATCATCTTTTCAATCTGTTCCTGAATCAGTAAGATTTCAAATATAGCTATTCGTCCGGAATAGCCCTCATGGCAATAAGAACATCCTTTGCCTTTGGATAATTTCTTGGGAAGGTCTTCTTTTTTTATGCCCAGTTTTTCTAATTCCAGAATTTCGTCTTTATGCTCCAAATTGTATTCTATCTTGCAGTGAGAACATATCTTTCTAATCAATCTTTGCGCTATTATTGCCCTTACGGACGACGTAAGAAGATACGGTTCTACACCCATATCTATAAGTCTTGTTATGGCTCCGGCAGTATCATTGGTGTGGATGGTAGAAAAAACCAAATGTCCCGTCAAAGAAGCCCTTATGGCAATATCTACGGTATCCAAATCGCGCATTTCGCCCACCATTATGATATCTGGGTCATGGCGCAATATAGAGCGCAGACCGTTGGCAAACGTAAGATTTATTTCCGGCTTAACCTGAATTTGGGCGATACCCGGCAACTGATATTCTATAGGGTCTTCGACTGTCACTATGTTTTTATCGGGAGAGTTTATCCGTGAAAGCGCGGCATAAAGGGTAGTTGTTTTGCCCGAACCCGTAGGGCCGGTAACCAAAATAATGCCATTGGAAAGATGAATTAAATTGTCGACGATTTTGTACATTTGCTCATCTAATCCGAGTTCTGTTAAGTCAATAAGACTTGCCCTGTCAAGCAATCTCAAAACAACCCTCTCGCCTCCAGCAACAGGAATCACGGACACTCTTATATCAATCTCCTTGTCCCCCGATTTTATATCGAATCTGCCATCCTGCGGCAACCTGCGCTCGGCAATATTCAAACTTGCCATAACCTTGATTCTGGAAACAATCGCCGCATGATAAGCTTTTGGCGGAGTCAAAGCATCGTATAAAACGCCGTCTATACGGTATCTTACCCTTAATTTCCCCGGAAGCGGTTCTATATGTATATCGCTTGCTCTCTTTTCGATTGCCTGAAAAATCATTAAGTTCACAAGTTTAATTACCGGTGCTTTATTTGCAAGGTCCAGTAAATCTTCGGTTTTTTCGTCCCTTATAAATGAGGAAATATCTTCTCTCATTTCCTTCATAACATCTTCCGTAGAACCCGAATCGGGCTTGTATAATTTATCTAAATTAACGGAAATTTCTTTTTCGCAAGCAAGAACCAGTTTGATTTTATATCCGGTAATACTTGCAAGTTCGCCGGTTGAAGGCAAATTAAACGGGTCCGAAGTAGCTATGGTGAGGACATCTTGGTTCTTTTCCACGGGAAGAAGTTTGTAACTTTTAAGAATTTTTATGGGTATGGATTTAAGAACCGCTTCTTCGATTTTATCTACAGAAAGTTTGGAAAGAAACGGTATGGACAATATCTTGCCTAAGAATTTTAAAAGATTCTCTTCGCTTACATGTCCTTCCTTAAGCAGAATCGTGTCAAGGCGTTCGTTTCGCTCTTTCGATAGTTTTAGAAATTTTTTTAAGTCCTCTTCGTTGAGAAGGTTTTCTTTAAGAAGCAACTGACTGATATCGAATTCCATTTCACCTTATCGAGTCCTGTATCTTGAATTTATCCTGGAGTTCTATTTTCTCTTGCGTTAATTTTTCCATTTTTTCTTTTTCTCTTATGATATAAGGGGTTATGAATATAAGAAGATTTCTTCTCTCGGTTGTTTCTTCTATCCTTTTGAATAAAAAGGGAAGTATGTCACCCAAGAGCG
>JAQURI010000058.1 GCA_028715665.1 Candidatus Ratteibacteria bacterium | reverse complement strand
CTTTCAAAGAACTTGCGGGAGTAGGCGTCGTGTTTAAGTTCGCGCAGGTTTTGCAGGAGGGAAAAGGTCTTAATCTTGCCGAAGAACATCTTGATTTGGTCGCGCTGGGAACTATAAGCGATGTTGTTCCGCTTACGGATGAAAACAGGATATTGGTTAAGCACGGATTAGGCAATCTCGGTTCTTCGCAGAGAAAAGGGATAAACGCATTGAAAAAAACCGCAAGGATTAACGGCAAAGATGTTACCGCGCGAGATGTTGCTTTTATCTTGGGGCCGCGCCTGAATGCCGGCGGACGGATGGATACCGCGGATAAATGCGTCAGAATGCTTTTAAGCGACAGCGAAGAAGAAGCGCTAAGTATTGCTTGTTTATTGGAAGAAGATAATAAACAAAGGCAGAAACTGCAGGAAGAAATTTTCCAGCAGGCCGTTTATATGATGCAGGAAGATCCCAAACTGTCTAACGACAGAATCCTTGTTCTTGCAAACGAGGGATGGCATCCGGGCGTAGTCGGAATAGTTTCGTCCCGGTTGGCGGAAAAATTCGAAAGACCATCTATTTTGATTTCTTTGGATAACGGAGTAGGCAGGGGGTCGGGACGAAGTTCCGGCGATTTTAATTTGTTCGAAAATTTGGCAAAGGCGCGGCAGTGGCTTAAGGATTTCGGCGGACATAAGCACGCCTGCGGATTGGAGATTCTTAAGGACAATATCGTGCCCTTTAGAGAAAGCATAAATAAATTAGCGCCGGAACTTCCCGCGGAAGAATTTGCTTCGTCTTTGACGGCGGACGCTTCCGTGTCTCTTGACATTTTGACGAATTCGGTGGTAAAAGAATTTCAGCTTTTTTCTCCTTTCGGATTGGGCAACGAAGAGCCTGTTTTTATAACAAGAAATCTACAGGTTATGACAGAGCCGAAAAAAGTCGGCTCAAACCATATAAAATTTTGGGTTAAAGACAAAAATTTTCACAGGGAAGTCATCGGATTTGGGAAATCGGATTTTATAGGAACATTTGAAAAAAACGATTTAGTTGACCTGGCTTATAGTGCACAAATAGACGAATGGGAAAATCGGGATGCGATTATACTTAAGATGGAAGATATTCACCCCGTTAGAGATTTAATATAATAACTAATGATTATTACGCGGCATTGCAAAGTATGCTGGGTGAAAATAAACACACGGGGTTTTTAAATCTCTAACGGGGTAAAGAAAATGAACGGAAAACTAAAATTCCCGGTTCAGGCATAGTGATAATATGGAAAATAAAAAATTAATCGGATTGAGTTTCCTGGAGGATACGAATTTATGAAAGCCGTAGTTTTTTATTCTTCTTACCATATCAAATACGAAGATGTTCCCACGCCGGACATTACGGACAACGATATACTCGTGAAAGTAACTATATGCGGTTTGTGCGGTACCGATATTTACAAAATACAACAGGAATCGGTCCAGCCGGGTTCTGTTTTAGGGCATGAAGTCGTAGGACTCATAGAAGAAAAAGGCAAAAATATACACAATTTCAATGTTGGCGAACGTGTTTTTGTAAGCCACCACGTCCCGTGTTTTTCATGCAAATTCTGTAAAAAAGGCACGTTTTCTTTGTGTTCTTTGTTCCAAAAAACGAACATAGAACCCGGCGGATTCGCAGAGTTTATAAAAGTCCCGAAGGAATTAGTCAGGAATAATGTCATTTCTTTGCCGGATTCCTTAAGCGACGAAGAAGCAGTCCTCATAGAACCGTTTGCATGCGCTTGGAGGAATATAAAAAGGATACAAATCGATCCAGAAGACATTATTACCATAATCGGAGCAGGACCTTCGGGAATAATGCACCTTATGCTTCTGAAAACAATCGGAGCAGAAAATATTCGTTTGGTCGATATCGTCGATTCCCGGCTGGAATTTGCCCTGCAATTAGGGGCGAAAGATGTTTTGAACATAAAAAAGGTCAAAGCACATAAATTGAAGGGGTCTGACGTGGTTATCGTAAGCGCAGGCAGTAAAGAAGCCGTTCAGTATGCTTTGGATATAGTAAGAGTTGGCGGTAAAGTAAGTGTATTCGCACAAACTCCCGATGACACGCAAATTTCTTTTGACCCGAATATGATATATCGTGAAACAGTCATTTTGGGGACGTATTCCTCGACTCCTATCGAACAAAAAGAAATATTTGACATGCTTTCAAGCGGCAAAATAAAAGATGCTTCATCTATTATCAGTCACCGTTTACCATTAAAAGATTTTAAAAAAGGCTTAAAAGTCGCAACAGAAGCCAACAACTCCTGTAAAATTGCCTTTTATCCTTAAACTTTTGGATTATGCTGGCTATACCCTGAAATTTGACTTGACTTTTTTTTGTTTCGAAATTTTGGTAACATAACCGATTGAAATGGCAATGAAACAGCAAAAACCTAAATTAATATCAAGGAAAAGAGGCAAACCTATCATGAAAAAATCTAAGAATGCCCTCCCAGCAAATCTAAAAATGCGCGTTTCGGAGGTAGGCACCGTCAAATTACCGGAATTTATGTTAAGAAGTTTCTTCAAGAAAAAAACTGTCAAATCCGCATTGGAAAAGATATTGAAGTCTTCCAACGCCCATATGCTCTCCGTGTGGGCAAGGGATTCGGCGACTAACAAAATAGAATTTGTAACAGGTGCCGGTAAGCATAAAAAAGAAAAAATACATAAAGAAAAGCAGGCCATGGAAATCTTGTTAAAGAAAAATAAAATCTGCGCTATCGATATTAACAAAGAGCAGAAAATGAAAAACCTGCCTTTTGTCAAAGAAAACAAATTGGTTTCCTCCGTCGTTATTCCCATGAAAGCCGGGGAAGAAAATATCGGGATTATCTTGTTGTATAACCAAAAATATACCGATTTGGGGCTCAGTAAATTAAATAAATTGTTCTATACCGAGATGATGGCCATTCAGAATGAATATTTGAAAGAGAGGATAGAGGTTCTGCTTAATACTGCCAATATCGATAGTTTGACCAAACTTTATAATCACAGGGCTTTCTATGAGACATTGATAAAGGAAATATCGAAAGCCAACCGTTTTAAATATCCTTTGTCGGTATTGATGATAGATATAGACCATTTTAAAAAATTCAACGACAAATACGGACACATTGTCGGTGACAAAGTCCTATATGTAATTTCGGAAATAATAAGAGATACTATAAGAGCATACGATATACCCTTTAGATACGGCGGAGAAGAAATAGCTATAATTTGTCCTTACACTAATAGGCATCAAGCGTTAGCTGCGGCCGAAAGAATAAGAAAAAACGTGGAAGATTACGTGTTCGATGCAAATGGCGGTACGGAAAAGGTTAAATTGACCGTTAGCATCGGGCTTTCGTCTTATCCCGAGAATGCCATCTTCTACGGAGACTTAGTCAAAAAAGCAGACGAAGCATTATATCTTGCCAAAGAAGAAGGCAGAAATAGAGTTTGTCCTTCGCTGATTACCAGGAAAGACAAAATTAGATTTGCGTTTTGTCCGCCGACTCTTAGCCCGTTCTATTTCAATGTTCTTAGAGGAGTAAGGGAAGTTGCTGAAGAAGTAGGCAGCGTTGACGTCGTCGTCTTGGCAAGTAGTTCGGAATCAAGTTACAAAGAACAGTTACAACTTATGCACAAAGCCATAAAAGACAAAGTAGATGCCATAGGTTTGTGCTCAAAACAAAACGTAGGAGATGTTGTCATAAAAGCAAATAAAGCAAAAATCCCGATTTTCGTTTTCAATGTTAATGAATTAGACATGACTCCGCGCGGGGAGATCTCTTCGTTTATCTGTTATGAACAAAAAGAGGCTGGCGCAATGGTTGGAGATTTTATCTCAAGAATATTAAGGACCAAAGGTAACGTAGCCATCATTGAAGGTATACCCGACGAAAGCGATTCCATCGACAGAAAAAAAGGTTTTATGGAAACCGTCAAAAAGCATTCCGCCATTAAAATACTCGAATCCAGACCTGCGAATTGGGACAGAAATAAAGCGAAATTAGTTGCCGAGGATTTGTTGCGGAAACATCCCAATATAGATGCTTTCTTCTGTTTGAGCGATGAGATGGCGTTGGGAGCAGTTGACGCAGTAAAAGAAGCGGGCAAGATAAATAAAATATTTGTCATAGGTTTGGACGGCAACAAGAACGCAATCCAAAGCATCAAGAATGGGGAACTGTTCGCCACCTTGAATACCAACCCCGTAGGAATGGGCAAAATCATGATGAGAACGGTTTTACGCAGCACAATCAGAGAAGAAGTTATTTCACCCGTTACTAAATCGCCGATAATGATAATCGATTCGCAGAATGTAGAACCGTACTTATAATCTTTTACTCCGTTACTTTCTTAGCTTAATTTTATAAGCACATAATCAGTATTTTAAAAAGAAAGGAGATGTATGGACTGGAAAATTTTCCTAATGACTTTTACAGCGGTTTTTATAGCGGAGTTAGCAGATAAAACACAACTTGTTGGAATAGGTATTGCGGCAAAAACAGGCAACCCTGTCTCTGTATGGTTCGGGTCTGTTGCCGCTTACATGCTTGTTACCGTAATTTCGGTTGCAGTAGGAGCAATATTGGCTAAATTCATCAAGCCGGAAATCATAAGATATTTCGGGGGAATAGTATTTATTGTAATAGGGATTTTGCTGCTTACAAAAAAGATTTAGAGGTTTTCCTAAATCTGCTTGGTTTCTTTTCTATAGATAGAAGTAATAGATTCTATTGTCAATAATAAAGCCAAAATTATAAGAATTATTGCGGAAAAGCCCATTATATGGTTTGGGGTTTGCGTGTGAAGATTTTTGACCGCGATTAGCAGTAAAGCAAAAATAGTCATCGGAAGCATAAAGAGCAAAGGTAGTAATGTAATAAGGCATCTTTTTTTCTTTGATATTAGATACAAGGTTGCGCTTAACAGGGCCAATGAAGCAAGCAGTTGATTGCTTGAACCGAACACGGGCCATATAATTTTCCACGCAGGTATTAAATTGCCCTGTAAATCATAGGATTTTGCAAGCACCAAAAATAGTGCTGCAGATATAGTAACCAGTGTCGAAAAATATTTGTTTTTGAATATTACCAAGTGTTCTCCCAGTAGTTCGCTCAATGTATATCTTCCTATTCTTGCAGCTGTGTCCAGAGTCGTCAAAATAAATGTTGATAAAGCCAATATGGCGAAGTTCTCTCCGAATTGCAAAGGCAAGCCAAGCTTATTCAGGAACATCCCCATTCCGTTTGCATAAATAGCCAAAGGGTTTGCTATGAGTTCTGCGTATCTTTCCTTGGAAATTATCATGACTGTGGCTAAAGAAATTACTGCGACTAACCCTTCAATAATCATTCCCCCATAACCTATTATTTTTGCGTCCGATTCTTTATTGAGCTGTTTTGAAGTCGTTCCGGAAGACACAAGCGAATGGAACCCGGAAATTGCGCCGCATGCGACAGTAACAAATAGTATAGGGTATAAGTAAACACCGTTAATGTTGAATGCCGTGTATGTCGGATAAGTGATTTTATATCCCCCGATTATTATTCCTATAAACCCGCCTATCGCCGAGGCGTAAAGGAGAAAACTGCTCAAATAATCCCTTGGTTGCAGCAGAAACCAAACAGGGAGGATGGAAGCTAAGAAACAATAGGAAGCAAGAGCGTATACCCAAAATTTTTCACTTTTTGCGAGAGGGAATTTCTGTCCGACATAAATAAAAGCGAATAAAAAAACTAAGCATATGATAGTTGTGTAAAGCAAGGGGGTTTTGACTTTATAGAGTAATATTCCAAATGCGACCGCCAATAAAATATAAAGAGTTGAAGAAGTGGCAACACCGGGGTCTTGAACAAAAGTGGTTTTGGTTAATTCGAGAAAAACGGCTATAACTAAAACAAGAGTAAGCCATGAAAAAATAAGGAATAAAAGTTTCCCGCGTCTTCCCATAAGATTTTTTATCAATTCCCCCAATGACATGGCTTTATTTCTTATGGAAGAGACCAGTGATGAAAAATCATGGACCCCGCCTAAAAATATGGAGCCGATAATTATCCATAAAAGGACAGGAAGCCAGCCGAACATGGCTCCCGATATCGGTCCGATAATAGGGCCGGCGCCTGCTATCGAAGAAAAGTGGTGTCCCAAAAGCACTGTTTTATCGGTAGGAATGTGGTCGACCCCGTCTTTAAACGTATGTGCAGGAGTAGTTTTTTTGTCGTTTAATTCGTATATTCTGCCGAGCATTCTGCCGTAAAAAATATACCCTGCAAGTAAAAAAAATACTGCTGCCAAGAATAATAAAGTCAAGTGCATAAAAACCTTTTATTATTAATCCCTTTAGGGGTTTATTTATTTTGTTTATCCAATAATTGTTCGATGACTCCGGTGATTGCTTGTTTTGCCAATTTATCTTTAAGGTCTTCTTTCGGCTGCGAAAGCGTGCCGGATATTTTAAAATCTATGCCGCACCATTTATCGCTTTCTTTTGAAAACGCCCCTTTTATAAGCGGTATTTTTTCTACTGTATTGCAATGCAGAGAAAGATGCGATGGCAACGATAATTTTTGGTCGGAAAGTCTTATTTCACCTTTACTGTCGAATCTTACAAGTTGCGGGTCTTCCAATTGGGCGTTTTTAATATTTACTTCGCCGCCCTTTATAGTGGAAGAAACCGTTGCTGTTTCGAAATCGATTGTTCTTAAAGCAGGTATTTGTAAAACTACGGATAAGACATTTTGTATGGGATGAGATGATATTTTGCCGTTTTTAAGCGAAATATCCGCACTGCCCTTAACTGCTTTAAGGTTATTGCCCTTGCCTGACAATTTCATGTTTCCATCCGCTTTTCCCGTGAGGAATGTCTGCCCGGTAAGTTCTTTTAAGGCATTTTTCGCATCTAAGGCCGACAACTTAAGTGTTGTAGAAAAATCAGGTTGCCCTTCATTGTCGAATGTTATATTGGCATTGCCTTTAACTGACCCGCCGTAGATTTTAGCTGTGAAATTTTCTACTTCAATTTCTTTATTTTGTTTTGTCATCGTGGCTTTGAATGGGGCGACTATATCGGTCAAATTGCCTATTTTTTTAATGTCCAATTTATTGGAGGAAATTTTGCCGCTTGCTTTTATGTCGGATATATTACCAGATGCATTTAGATTGCCCGACAATTTACCTTGGGCAAGTGTAGCGTCTTGGCCCAAAGCGGTAAGAACAGAACTTGCGTCTACGTTGTTTATATTGAAATTCATATTGAATTCGGGGTTTATGATATTTGCGAGTGTACCTGTTCCTTTTCCTTCGGCAGAACCGCCGAAAACATTCATAGTAATGTCGCGTATTATAAAATCGAAATCGGAATAACCGATATTGCCGTTGAAGCTGTCTATTTTTATCTTATCCAAAACCAAAAATGACGGAATATTTACTTTTATGTCCGCGTCGGCGTCGAGCCCCTGTCCTTTGAGGGAAATATCTGCACTCAATAGACCTTTTACCGATTCTTTTAGTTCGGGGACGAAAGTGCTTACCATTAACTGTAAATCAATATCTTTTAGCGATATGGTTGCGGTGTATTCTGCCGCTTTATCCTTTGACGGCAAAGTCGAAGTGCCTTCCATTGCAATAGAACCACCTGTAACGTTAACGGAGAGGTTATCAAGGTAAGCCATTCCTTCGGATGTTTTTAAATTTACTTTTATGTCTTTCAGAGAAGAATTTGCAGATGACGCCATTTCTGCGGCCGAAAGCTTTAAATCCATATTCGGAAAAGAATTTATGCCGTGGATTTTTACTTTTATCGTGAAATTTCGGATTGAAAGCGCGGTGGTCCCGTCTAATCTTGCCCAGGTTAAATTGCCGTCGATTACTTGTATATTCTCCGCAAGGAAAGGAGCCATCATAATTTTTTTGCCTGATTCATCTGCGGACCTTGACGAAGAAATAGGCAGGTTCCATGTCCCGTCTTCTTTTTGAATAAGGGTAATATCAGGTCTTACAATGCGTATTTCTTCTATTTTTAAGTTTCGCCGCAGGAGGTCATATAAATTGTATTTTAGTTCGATGGACTGCGTTTTCAGGGAATACCCTTTAGGGAAATCCTGCGGATTTTGTATGTTGAAATCATCTATGGAAACTCCAGAAAATACATTTGTGCGAAAATGTCCCATTTCCACCGGAGCCTTTAAGGCGGTTTCTATTCTTCCTATTACCATTTTCTTGAAACTCTCGGATTTTAAAAAGGCATTAACGGCAATAATGGCGATAACCGCCGACAATAGAATTAATATGCCTATAATTCCTGTGATTTTTATTATTTTTTTCATGTTTTCCCCGCCAAATTAACTTTGCGACAGGTAATTCTACATCCATGCTCGCAGTCACGCAAGTTATTCATTCGAAATTTTTGAGCGTATATATTTATATTTGGCTTGACCCCGTTAGAGATAGGTCGCCATTTGGCGACCGTACATACCACCTTAAAATTAGGATTATC
>JAQURI010000057.1 GCA_028715665.1 Candidatus Ratteibacteria bacterium | reverse complement strand
CTTCTCCTGTATCTCCATGGTAGTTATCAACCATATACCAGTCATTGATGACCATTCGGGATGTTCGCTTGGACCATATGTCCACCGTGCTGCTGGTCAACGGATATAGAGGACAAGTCTCCAGAGTTTTTCCATAAATCCGAAAGGCGATGCGATCGTTTTCCCAGCAGAAGTCGTCGCACCGCTCTTGTACAAAGCGGCCATAAGCACTAAACTGGGCTTTGGTATACACTCTCTTGTCACCCACGGTGGCTGTAAAAGTCTGAGTTTGTCCGGCAGCAAAGTCGGTCTGAAATATCAGCTGGTCCAGAGTGTAGTCCCCATTGGTATCCACTGCCTGGCAGAGCAGCTCTTTACCAGTTGTGTCCTTGACATGTATTTTAGTTAGATCCTTTTCGCCAAGTTCTGATAAATCTTTAGCCGAAAGCTCGATAGTCTGACCAGGTCGGTCGATATCAAGTTTGTTGACGGCAGTTATCTTTACCGTCCCGTTACTCTTGAAAATGGCTGTGTCTTCTTTTGGCATTGTTTTGCCCCCTTCTTGAATAGCTCAAACCTTTTATGTTATTGAAATCTAATGGCTGAATCTCAGAATAATGATTTTCATACTTATGAAATAATTTAATCAAAGGTTATCTTTGTACCCTACCTGAAGTTTCACCTCCCATTAAATTTTCTACTTCTGAAATTGAAACTCTATTATAATCACCTGATATTGAGTGTTTAAGACAGCTTGCCGCAACTGCAAATTCTAATGCCTGCTGCTTATCTTTATAAACATTCAGACCATATATCAGTCCGGCAGCGAAAGAATCGCCCCCGCCTACTCGGTCGACAATGTCCCTGATCTCATACTTTTTGCTCAAATAGAAATTACTCCTATCGTTCATACATCCTGACCAGCCGTTTATGTCAGCGCTTATACTTTCCCTTAGAGTTATAGCTATGGCCTTCAGGTTTGGAAACGTTTGCAGAACTTTTTCTGTTAGTACCTTATATTTCTCTGTATCAAGCACTCCGCTTTCAACTTCTACATCAATCTTAATCCCCAGAGATTTCTGACAATCTTCTTCATTTGCCATACCATAATCGACATATTTTACAATTTCAGGCATTACATCTTTGGCGTCTTTACCGTATTTCCAGAGGTTTTTCCTGAAGTTAAAATCACAGGATACAGCTACTCCAATTTCTCTGGCTTTCTTTACGGCTTCTAAAGAAAGCTTCATGGCATTTTCAGATATGGCTGGAGTTATCCCGGTGATATGGAACCATCCTGTATTTTTAAAAATATTTTCCCACTCTATGTCACCGGGTTTCGCCAGTGAGATAGCTGAATAATTCCGGTCATAAACAACAATTGAAGGACGCTGGTTTGCCCCATTTTCCAGGAAGTAAATCCCCATTCTCCCATCATTGCGTATTATCAAAGAAGTATCTACCCCCCATTTTCTTAATTCATTCTCGCAGGCATTCCCAATTATATTTTTTGGCAATGCTGTGCAAAAAGCGACATCCATGCCAAAATTCGCAAGAGATATAGCTACATTTGCTTCACCGCCTCCGAAAGTCACTTCCATTGAGGGCGACTGAAAAAGCCTCTCAAAGCCAGGTGATTTTAGCCTTAACATTACCTCTCCAAAAGTTACTATCTTTTTTATTTTCACTTTTGCTTCCTCTCCTATTTCTGTAAAAGGTGTACAGCAAAGCCACCTATTTCATTTTTAAGATATACTGCAACAGGTTTTTGTTCAGTTCCTTTTCTTGTACTCCAATCAATTTTATAGCCTTTTTTTTCAATATAATATACTGCCCTGCAAATGCTATTAGTTCTAATTGCTATATGGCCCATGGTTCCATACCATTTGGATTTATTTACTTCTATTCCCTCACCGGAAAAATTAGATGAATTGCCCTCTTTTAGACTAAACCCAAAAGCATCTGAAAAAACTTTAGCAGCAGCTAATGATTCCTTTTCACTCTTTGTGTTAATCCCGATATGAGCAAGTTCAAATCCCAATAATATATCAACGGATTCCTTTGCGATCTGTGTAATTTTATCAAATTTTTTTTCGTTAATATCTTCAGGTTTGCACAGCCAGCCTCCTCCTACTGCGTATATATAAGACTTGTTTGCAAAATCTGCCAGATTTTCTTTATTTACTCCGCCGGTAGGTATAAATTTAACCATTCTGTAAGGACCATACAAAGCTTCACACCCTTTAATGCCGCCAAAAATATTAGCAGGGAAATATTTCAATATCGTGAGGCCAAACTTTAGAGCCTGCTGCACTTCTGTTGGTGTAATAACTCCGGGTGTTATGACTACTTCTTTTTTCTGACACCATTCGACCAGTTCAATATTTAATCCAGGTGATACTATAAATTCAGCTCCTGCGGCCACAGATTTTTCTGCTTTTTCTATGGAAAGGACCGTACCCGCTCCCACAAGCATATCCGGATAAGCTTCCTTAACCTTTTTTATTGCTGTTATTCCCTGTTCCGTACGCATTGTAATTTCCATAATCTTAATGCCGCCGTCCATTAATGCTTTAGCAGCTGGAACTGCAAAATCTGCATTGTCCATAACGACAACCGGAACCAAGCCTATATCTCCTATCTTTTTCAGAACATTATTCAATTATGATCCTCCTTAAAATTTATTTATTCAATATTTAGGCTCTTCACTATCAAACATCTTTTATTTTGTTCACTACCAACAAATCTATCTTATTTTTTTATTTATAATAAATAATTTACCTAACAATTTTTATGAATCTAAAAAATTATTTTCCCCAATGTTTACCTGGCTAACCAACCACCATCTACAGCAACTGTATATCCATTAATATAATTTGATGCCTCAGATGCTAAAAACACTGCAAGTCCCGCTACATCTTCTGGTAATCCCCATCTTCCAGCCGGGATCCTATCCAGTATAGCTTTGCTTCTATCTTTGTCTTCTCTTAATGCTTTTGTATTATTAGTAGCCATATACCCGGGTGCAATTGCATTAACATTTATATTATATTTTGCCCATTCATTGGCTAATGCTCTTGTTAATCCCATAACGGCACTCTTACTCGCCGTATATGAAGGAACCCTGATCCCGCCCTGGAATGAAAGCATTGAAGCAACATTAATTATTTTACCACCTGCTTTTTGCTTGATAAATTGTTTTGCAATAGCCTGAGAAAAGAAGAATAAAGTCTTCGCATTGATGTTTATAACATCATCCCAGTCTTTCTCGGTAAAATCTGTTGCGTCTTCCCTTCTGATAATCCCTGCATTGTTTATTAAAATATCTACTCTGCCATATTCTTTTACGGTTTTTTCTATTATTCCTTTTACAGGTTCTGTGGTTAATAAGTTTGCTTTTATTTCTAAAAATTTTCTCCCGATCTTCTCTACTTTTTCTCTGGTCTCTGTTGATTCTATATAATCTACCCCCACTATATCGGCACCTGCTTCAGCAAGACCTATTATCATTCCCTGGCCCAGTCCCGTACTGCTGCCGGTCACTATTGCAACCTTTCCTTCTAAATTAAATTTATCTATTATCATATTTCTTCTCCCGGTTTTTTAAGAATTATTTCATTTCTTTTAATTCAACAGCATCCATATCTGTAAATGTCTGGTTCTCTCCCACCATTCCCCAGATAAATGAATAAGCGCACGTTCCGCATCCTGAATGAATGGACCAGCTTGGAGTTATTGCTGCCTGTTCATTTTTCATAATGATATGCCTTGTTTCACAAGGTTCCCCAATATAATGAAATACCATGGCATCTTCAGGAAGGTCAAAGTATGCATATACTTCCATTCTCCTCTGGTGTGTATGGCAGGGCATGGTGTTCCACACGTTTCCGGGCGCCATCTGCGTCAGTCCCATGCATAGCTGGCAGCTTTCCACCACACCCGGCTGGATATACTGGTTTATTACCCTTTTATTACAATTCCCATCACTTCCCATATCGACTTTATTAGCTTTGGAAATATCTATATGAGTGGTCTCATAAGTCTTATGCGCCGGTGCGCTCAATGCATAAAATTTTGCAGGCTTATTTAGATCTTCACTTTCAAACAGCACTTCTTTTGTTCCCTTGCCCGCATAAAGGCCGTCTCTTGAGTTCATTTCATATTTCTTTCCATCAACAGTAATACTGCCTTTTTCTCCCATATTGATAACCCCGAGCTCTCTTCTTTCAAGAAAGTAATCCGTTCCAAGATTATGCATTATATCAAGGTTTTGTCCTAACTCGATTGCTCCGCCTGCAGGAACAATACCCATTACTATTATTCTGTCAATCTGGCTGTAAACCCTCTTAATTTTTCCACTTATGAATAAATCTTCTACTAAAAATTCTTCCCTCAGTCTCTCTGTCGTATAATGTTTTGCATCCTTAGAATTTGATGATTCCCTTATCTCCATTTTTGTTTCCCCCTATTATTTTTTCCAATTATCCTTTTTATAACTGTTTTTTAAACCCGCAACAGCTACAGGGGCATTTAAAATAATTAAGATAACACTGCTTTTAATTAATGCCTCTTATTTACTGAACCTGGTATAAGACCCATTTATAATTTTCTTAATATATATACAGATATTAATTAAATTTATTTAAAAACCAGCCACCCTCGGTAACCAGAGTGAAAGTTCCGGGATAAAAGTAACAAGCAGTAAAATTATTAAATTACAGACTAAATAAGGCACTGCCCCTTTAAATATATCAGTTATTTCCATTTTGGATATTTTAGCGGCCGCATTCAAGCACATACCAACAGGGGGCGTAACCAGGCCTATTGCTACTCCAACTATCATAATGGCTCCAAATTGTAATCCACTTATTCCAATTCCCTCCATTACTGGCATTAACATTGGTACCACAAGTAACAGCGCCGGCGTAACATCAATAAATGTTCCTATGATTAAAATAATAATATCTAATATCAACAGAATCCAGAATCTGTGTATGTTCAGGCCCAGGAAAAAATTTGCTATTAGCTCGGGCACCTTTTCAATTACCAGAATCCATGAAAAAATCATAGAAAATCCAATAATAATCATTATACTGCTTGATGATAGAAAAGCCCTTTTAACAACCTGCAGGAGATCTCTTCCCTTCAATTCCCTGTAAAGTAAAAACCCTAATAAAATGGCATATAAAACAGCAATTCCGGCAACTTCTGTCGGCGTCGCAACACCGAATGTTATAGATACCACAATAAGCACAGGCATTAGTACTGCAAGCGAGCCATCTCTCATTGTATGAGCAAAATGTCTTTTATCAAACTTCAAATGTTCCGGATGATAATGTCTCTTTTTTGAAATAATCCAGACCAGAATAACCTGAGTTACGCCAATCAGGAGTCCCGGTATTGCTCCCGCCAGAAACAGGGCACCTACTGATTCACCTGATATCATTGCATACAAAAGCATGGGTACGCTGGGAGGTATAATCATTCCCATTGTGGATGAAGCTACTGTAATACCTACTGCTACCGGTTTTGGATATCCTTTTTCAATCATCTGGGGAATAAGTACCGATCCAAGTGCTGAAGTATCAGCAACTGATGAGCCGGAGATTCCGCCAAAAATCATACTTGCAATTACATTGACCTCACCGAGCCCGCCTCTAATCGGTCTTACCACATAATTGCAAAAATTTACAATTCTCTTTGTAACACCGCCCCTGTTCATAAGTTCACCTGCCAGTATAAATAAAGGCAGTGCAAGCATTACAAAACTATTCGTGCCCGACCAGATACGCAGAGGCACCATTGCAGTAAGTTCCGGCCTATAAATTAGAAGGTATAATATACTTGACCCTCCTAAAGCAAAAGCAATTGGTACTCCAATAGCAATAAGTAAAAAAAATGTTCCTATTAATAATGCTACCGGCATCTAGATGTTCTCCTTTTGAATATTATAAATATAGTTAAAATCAAAATTTATTATTTTTCTTTTTAAAATCATTAACCTTTAATACAATTTCCCTGCACTCGTATATTGCAATTAATGCAAACGCTATTGGTACTATTATATATATAGAAAAATAAGGTATTTTTATACCCGGTGACAGCGGTCTTCCTGCTCTTACAATCCAGTCCCTGCTAAGAATTGCCGATGCAACTACAACGCTAATAATTATGCAACTTATTAATATCTCAAAGATTATTTTTATTTTCGGGGGCAATTTTTCTTTGAATATTGATATCTTAACGTGCTCGTCCTCTCTTACTCCCAAAATCGATCCAAAATAAGTTGTAGCAATAAATAAAAAAATAATTAACTCTTCGGTCCAGGTAAAAGTGACATTAAAAAGATATCTTAAAAACACCGTTGCTATAACGAGAACTGCCACAGCGCTCATAAGCGCAAAATTCCAGTAAAAAAGACTATTATCCAGGCCGCGAAATGTACCATTTAATATTTTTTTTAATACTTTCACTGTTTTTCTCCCTGAAGTACTTTTATTCGTATATGGAAGAGAAAGGTAGAATTATACTCTCTCTTCCATATACTCTTCTTACCACTCTTTTTACTTCAAATTACTTTCTTATTTCAATTCATCACGTATGCTTTGAATAAGATCTGCGCTAAACCATCCTTCACCAACAAAGTAATCTACTACAGATGAAGTTTTATCAATAAACACTTGCTTCTCTTCATCAGTCAGGTAAGTAACCTCCATGTTTTCTTCAATTGTGGGAAAGAATGCTGCTTCTTTCTCCAGCATTAACCTATTACTATATACCATCATTTCTTTAGATGCATCAACGACGATATCCTGAAGATAAGCTGGCAGTGCATCAAACCATATAGAGCTAACATAGAAAGGATCCGGATGTATCTGATAGTTGGACATTGTGATATATTTCTGGACTTCATAGAATTTTTTGTCATAGATGTTAACTATCGGATTTTCCTCACCGTCCGCAACACCTGTTTTTAATGCCATGTACAGTTCACCATAATCGATGGTAACAACGTTTCCTCCTATAGCCTCTATAATTTTTATAATAGCTTCTACTCCAGGAGCTCTCATTTTAAGGCCTTCCATATCTTCAGGAGTCTTGATAGGCCTTACATTATTTGTCCACTGTCTTAGCCCTCCTGCATCTCCAGTTGCAAGAATAGCAACACCGTTTTTCAAACCGGCTGCAGCAATTTCCTCTCCAATAGGTCCGTCTGCAATTTTTACGAAGTCTTCCTGAGAATTAAACAGGAAAGGCATCATATATGCAGATAATTCATTTGCAACTAAATCAAACATACCTGCCCTGGATGCTTCCAGTGTTCCCATTTTAACTGATTCGACCATCTCAGCTTCAGATCCAAGTTGACCTAATGGATATACTTCTACCTCTATTGCGCCCTCTGAATCTTTCTCGACTAATTGTTCAAACATCAGTAAAGATAAATGCCTGGGCATATCAATTCCATGTGTATGACCGATTCTCATTGTATATGTCCCGGGTGCTGCCTTTTCTTCCACTTCTTCAACTTCTTCTGCTGCTTCTTCTTCGGCAACTTCTTCTTCCGTAACTTCTTCTTCAGTTACTTCTTCTTCTGCAGCTTCTTCTTTACATCCTACAAGTGAAAAAGTTGCAACCATTGACATACTTAATATCAAAACTATTATCCATAATAATGATTTTTTCATTTTCAAATCCTTTCTTTGAAAAACTATCGATTGCAAAAAGCATACATCATCGATTCTTTATACCACCTCCCTTACTTTACTTTTCAAATTATCTCTGGTAAATTTCTGTTGAGATTTGTTTGTGTTGCGCTCTGATATAATCTAATGTAATGTAAGATTATATTAGTCACATAAGCAAATCTCCTTTTATTCATCCATCATCACCTCACTTTATATTGTTTCCTCAGTATTATTTTAGTATCCCTATAATTAATATATTTTTTTAAATTACTTGAATCTTTAAAATTACTTTTCAATAAATCCTAATTCTTTTGAAATCATATCTGCTTTCTCTATCAGGATATCTTTAAATTTGAGTAATTTTGATAAATTCATTCTTGTTTTTATTGCGGATATGCTCAGAGCATGATTGACATTTCTGCTATAATCTCTTATCGGTGCAGCAATGCAACAAATATTTTCCTCATGCTCGGAATTATCAATTGCATATCCTTCTTTTCTTACAACTTCCAGCACTCTAATGAACTCTTCTTTATCAAGAATTGTATTTTTTGTCAGGGGAATAAAATCAAGACTTTCGATTATACTATTGACAACGCCTTCCTGCTGGAATGCTAAAATCACTTTACCCGCTGCGGTACAATTTATAGGAGCTATATTTCCGATTCTTGAATACATTCTTATAGGTTTGATGCTTTCAATTTTATCTATATAAACAACTCTCTTCCCATCAAACGTTGTCAGGTGTATTGTTTCATTGGAATATTTTTCAAGTTCCATAAGATATGGGTGTGCAATATTCCTGATATCTATAGAATCAATTATTTTTGTGGATATATTTAAAAATTTCAATCTAAGGCTGTATTTTTTATTAGCAGGATTAATTTTAATATAATTA
>JAQURI010000056.1 GCA_028715665.1 Candidatus Ratteibacteria bacterium | reverse complement strand
CAGAAACTTCAGTTAAAAGAATTCGCGAAATCCCTTCGGATAACTATTCCCCGCCCACTGCGATAACAGCGACTAAAAGCATAATCCAGCCGCCGTATTTTCCCAAGAACAAGTTCTATCTTTATAAAGACAAAAATTTCCCAAACGATATAATCCTTTTCCTCGGCGAAGCCCAGCCGTCGCCTTCAAAACAATACGCTCTTGCCCAGGAAATCGTAAACTTTGCGAAAAAAATGAAAGTCGAATTGATATACACTTTGGCGGGAATGCTTATCTATGAAGAAAAAGCGGACAGGTTGAAAGTTTGGGGCGTAGCCACCGATTCTCAAATCATAGAAAAATTAAAAACATACGATATCACGCCGATGAAAGAAGCGTACATAGGCGGACTAAACGGTTTGCTTCTCGGGGTAGCAAAAGAAGCGGGAATCGGAGGCGTATGCCTTCTTGCGGAACTGCCTTTTTACGCTTTGCAGATAGAATATGCCCCCTCCTGCCTCGCGTCGCTTGAAGTTTTATCGAGGATTTTTAACCTCAAAATCGATATGAAAGACATGCAATTGTCTTCAGCAGATATAAAACAGCAAATACAAAAATTAATGGCTCATATCAGGCAATCTTTGATTGAAGAAGAAGCCGAAGAACTGCAGGAAGAAGTAGAACAGGAAGAAGACATCTCCGAAAAACTGGAAAAAGAATTGGGTATCAGTTCCGAAATTCCGGTGCACATTAAATATAGGATAGAAAACCTCTTTGCTATCGCCAAAAAAGACACGAAAAAAGCATTGGAACTAAAAGCGCTTCTTGATAAATGGGAACTCTTCAAATACTACGAAGATAGGTTTTTGGATTTATTTAAGAAGGAGAATCAGTAGAATAGATTTTGGATTTGTCCGTCCCCTAATACTTTCTTCCTTACAGAAATGATCTCGCTGAAGGCGGATTTAAGAAGAGGAACCAGTAGAAGATGTTTTGAAATATACATCAATTTGATTTTTCAATTTATTTCCCTTAAAGAATGTCCCATGGGAATAAACGACAGTCGAATTCTTCTCTTCTTCAATAAATTTTCTAATTAAATTTCGAGCTTCCTCATATAGTTTCCACATTTTAGTAAAAGAAGATATGTCGATTTTTATTTCTTTTGCTAGTGCTAATTTTTTCATAACATACAATAAATAGTAAGAAGCATAAAGTATAAAACTTTCTTTTTCAATTTGCTCGTCGTCATTTGTTTTAAGTAGTTTACTGTAGTAACTTTGTTTAGCTTTTTCTATTCTTTCGTATAATCTATATGCTAATAAAACATTCTCTGACTCTAAATTTTCATTAAATACTTCATCGAATCTATCTTCAAAAATCAAACGTTTCTTATTCTTAGCATCTCCTGGCATATCATTATAAAAGGCCATTAGTATTTGTCCTATTTTTTCAGAGTCAAGTCGTCTTTCTTTTGGTTTATCTCTATAGAAACCCTTCTTCCTCTCATAGAAATACCCATTTGCTAATAATTCTTTTTCCAATTTCTTTTGAATATAGTCATTAGCGCGGATATCCCTATTCTTTACTGGGTTTTGACTATTAGTGTATTCTGCTATATTTTGTGGCAGTTCTTCTCCGCTAGTTTCATAAATCCTAATAAGAAGGTTAATTTTCTTTGCTATATCTTTTTTTTCTTTGTAGGCATCCCATAGAGCATGGATTGTTTGACCTCCATTTACTATTTGAATGTTGGTTAGTTCAACAATAGGGGCTCTCATTTGCTCATGAGAGAATTTATCGCAAACTAGAGTTATGCCATTATTAAAATAGAAAAATTTATAGTTATCTTCTAAAAGTGCCGTTTCTTTTATGTTCCTATTTATTCTACTTCTATATTTTAAGAACAATCTAATATTATCATTAAAAACATCTGGTATAATCTCTTCGTTATTTGTAACTAACCTAAGTAATTCCTCCGCATCAACATTTGCAATTAAAGCTCTTACATTACCATCAATTTTTTCAAAATAATTGGTATCGATTAACTTAATCTTGCCGTTAATCTTTTTTCGCCCTTTTTCAGTTAATAATTTTACAAAATCATTGATATTATGATATTTAATATCAAAAGTGATATATTTCCCAATTTCCTTTTCGAATCTTTTTTGCTCTGACTCAATTAAATTTTTTTCTAAATTAGAACAAAGATAAATTGTGAAATTAGGTGTCTGCGTATCAAAGAGATTCCAAATATACTGTATTTTCCCATATAGCTTTGGATTAGTCTCATTTTTTAAATTCTTGTCCTTATCTAGGATTTGTCTTACTGTATTCAAAATTTTGTCAATTTCACTTGAGGGAAAGTTGTTTTTCACTTTTTCATACTTTTTTGCATATTTAAAATTGAAAATATGAATTTTAGCTGGTTCTAAACTAGTATCAATGTAAATAGAATCTATCCCCCTATCTAGTCCCCCATCGGTTAGAGATTCTTCTATTTCATCCTCTTGTAAATTAAAAATCAAATCTAAACACAAGTATAGGAATGCTTTCTCTGGTTTTGGTAGTTTGTAATCCTTTTGATATTTAGTTACATAAGTTTGTATTAGGGAAAAATCCGATAATGTAGCCATTATCTCCTCCTTTCTTATTACCCCACCCTATCACCACGTAAAAAAACTTCGTTTTTAACGTGGTTGCGACGTAATACCCCGTAAGAAAATATATTTTCAACGGGGTAAACGTAACCTATCCATTATTTTCATCTCTTTATTACTCGGTATCTTATTATCGTATAGTAATCTTTGGGTTTTACGAGATGTAGGAGGTCGGGACCTTTCAGGTATTCTTCTTCTTGTTCGCCGAAGATTTGGTAGCCGTTCTTTTGGGCATAATTCATTAACTTTTTAACAGTTTCCCATTCTTGGTCATAGGGACCCATGTGAAGGATTTCCACGACCGTGCCGTACTGCCAGGTAGTGAGTTTTACCTGACTATCTTTTATATCGGGCAGTTGCGTAACATTATCCGAAACAGGCATTGCGTATTTGCCGACCATAGTTTCCGGACTAGTAAAATCGCCTATCCAGCGTGCGCGGGGAGCCGATGTCGGCCCATGACCTTTCAACGTAAAAAATACTGTAAAAAGTTCTCCCATTGCTTTTCCGGCAGTTTCGTTGGGATTGCCTGTGAGTGCAATTTCAATCATTTTTTGATTTGGCATTTCGGTAATACGAGGTTCTTTTAAATATTCATATTTGCTGGTATCAACCAACATCATTTTTTCAATAAAGAATACACCCATTGCAGCAATAACTAAAATGACACCCACGATTATAATTAGCGCTTTTTTCATAGAATCCTCCTTTTTAATACGGTGAGTAATTTATTAGTTGGTTTCTCCATTGCTTTTTTCCGGAGATTCTGCGGCATTTTTTCTATTGCGTAGCGCAGAGCGGTGCGCGGCATAACATCTTTGTGTTTCATAACGTAATCAAAAACTTCTTTCTGGTGCTTTCGGCTCGCTTCTTTTAATAGCCATCCGTAGCCCTTTTGGACCATATCATCCTTGTCTTTCAGTAAACTGTCGCATATTTCAAAAATATCTTTCAGGAACATTCCGTTTCTTGCCGGAAGAATAAGGGCAACTGCTGAGGCGCGGCGAACCCATCTGCTGTCTGACTTCGTCCATTTTTTGAGTTCTTTTATAAACTCAGGAAATTTTTCTACGAATGTTCCGATTGTATGGTTGCAAAGCGTATCGCACTGCGCCCAGTTTGTGACGTGGTTTTTGACCCATCTTTCGAAAGTTTTGAAATCTTTAGGTTCATAATGTTCGTGAAGGGAATCCGACCAGTCATAGGCGATGAAGGATTCTTCCATATATGCGGATTTTAAGAATTCTTCGCAGGCGGCGAGGATACTGGGTTTATCTTTATGTCGTATTTTTTTAAAGTATTCTTTTGAGAGTTTGATTACATCGGGCGTTTTTACGCCGTGCGCTTTGATTTTTTCTTTGAAGAACCTCTGGAGTGATTGTTTTGTTTTTGCGTTTGCGTGTTGTTTTAGTTTCTTCCTGATTTCGGCGATTATATTGTCCATTGACTAATCCTCCTTTGGAATTGGTTGTATTATAACAGATGTTTTTTAATGTTATACAGCGAAAAGCTAAATTGACAACGGTTATTTATTCTGAAAAAATATGTTCGCTATATTGTCCCCTTACATTTCTACGAAATGTGACAAGGGGACTGAAGGAGAGATGGCTGAGCGGCTTAAAGCGTCCGATTCGAAATCGGATTTCCCGCAAGGGAACGGGGGTTCAAATCCCTCTCTCTCCGCCCAGAACCAGAACGGAGTTCGGTTCTGGGCTGTCGTGAACCGAATTTATTCTGGTTTATGACGCCCCATCGAACTTCGTTAAACTTCGGCGGACGCAGTCCGCTGAAGTGTTGCGAAGGCGAGCTTTATTTAATATTGCCCCGATAGCTTAGTTGGATAGAGCGCTTCCCTGCGGAGGAAGTGGTGGCCGTTCGAATCGGCCTCGGGGCACTGGAGGAGTGGCTGAGCGGTTGAAAGCGGCGGTCTTGAAAACCGTTAGACTCGTAAGGGTCTCAGGGGTTCGAATCCTCTCTCCTCCGCCCAGAACCAGAACGGAGTTCGGTTCTGGGCTGTCGTGAACCGAATTTATTCTGGTTTATGACGCCCTATTGAACCTCGTTAAAGTTTGGCGGATTGTATCCGCCAAGTGAAAAATAAGATTAAATGGACAAACCATTAAAAACTTATCCCACTATTGCTTGCTGCGGTCTTGATTGCGGATTATGTCCGAGATTCTATACTGTGGGTCCTTCAAGGTGTCCCGGATGCGTCGGACCAAATTTTTTCAATAAGCATCCAACATGTTCCTTTATAACCTGTTGCGTCAAGAAAAAAGGGCTTGAGGTTTGCGGCCAGTGTTCTGAATTCCCGTGTCCTAAATTCAAAAGTGAAGAAGAATATCTGCAGTGGGAGGGATCTTCTTCTTATCCTTCACCTAAGAAAATTCCGTCGAATTTGAATTTTATAAAAAAACACGGAATAGAAAAGTTTATCCTGCAGCAGAAAAAACGGATTAATTTGCTTGAAACAATGCTCAAGGATTTTGACGACGGTAGGTCGAGAAGTTTTTTCTGTAGAGCAGCCTGTTTACTTTCTTTGGCAGACCTAACAAATTCGTTAGACAAAGCAACCCATAAAATCAAAACAGCTCAAATCAGGCAAAATGATGTTAAAAATAAGGCAAAAATTCTTAAGGAAATAATTAATGAAATTGCCTTAAAAGAAAGGGTTGAATTATTTAAGAAGAAATAAAAAGAATTTACTGCTACATGAACCACTTCTAAACAAAAGTAGAAAAATCAACAAAAAACACTAAAAAATAGCTAAAAATGGCTAAAAATTAACGTTTTTTTAACATTTTTGCATATTTTTGTTGATTTTTATTTAAAAATGTGTTATTTTGTGCATGATTTTAAAGGAATTACTTTTAAGAATTGAAATATATGAATTACGAGTTTCGCAGGAATAAGATAGAAAAGAAATTAAAACGCGAAGGTTTGGATTTATTTTTTACGCGTCATTATCCAAACGTGCGTTATTTATGCCCTTCTTTTAAAGGAGAAGGGACAATTTTGATTACTAAAGACAGGACTTTTTTATTGGTGGATTCGCGGTATACCCAGCAGGCAAAACTTGAAATTGGAGAAGAACAAAACATCGAAATTGCGGAAATGAAAAAGCCGTTTATGAAAAGTCTGCTTAAATTATTTTCCCAAACAGGTGTTAAAAGTGTAGCTTTTGAAACGGAGTATACAACTTTTGCATTTTTAGAGATGTTGAAAAAACACTGCAAAGGAGTTCACCCCGTTAGAAATAGGTCACCTTTAGGTGACCGTACGGAAATGCCGAAGGCACTTCCTATTTCTAACGGGGTACAACTTCACCCTGTAAAAGATTGGGTTGAAAATTTAAGAGTGATAAAAGACGATAAGGAAATTTCTCATATCCGCCGCGCCTGCAGTATCGTCGACAAAATTTTGGGGGAAATTATAGACGATATAAAATGGGGCAAGACGAGCGAACTGGAACTTGAAAACGAAATCGAATACAGATTTAAAAAAGAGGGTTCTGAGCATTTGCCTTTTAAGCCGATTATAGTCGGCGGTAGCAGAGCTTCTTTTCCTCATGCGCATCCTACCAACGAGACATTGAATGAAAAAGAATTCGTGATTGTAGATTGCGGCGCAAGTTATGAAGGTTACGGCTGCGACTTGACACGCACAATAGGTAAAAATATAATGGACACGGAGAAAATAGGCACGTATAACCTTGTTTTGAAAGCTCAAGAAGCCGCAATAAACAATATCAAGCCCGGAGTTAAGACTTCCGATTTGTGCAAGTTAGTGCGTGAAATGTTTTGGAAGGAGGATGTTGTGCAATTTTTTATCCACGGCCTCGGGCACGGCGTGGGGCTTGATATACACGAAGCGCCTGCGCTTTCTTCGCACGGAAGCGTTAAGTTAAAAGAAGGAATGGTTATAACAATAGAACCGGGAATTTATATTCCCAATAAATACGGAGTGAGAATAGAAGATACGGTGTTGGTTACTTCGAAAGGTTGCGAGGTGCTTACCCGGTTACCTAAAAGTAGTTGGCAGCTTTCTTCTTAAAAAAAATATGGATACCAGAAATATTGTACCGAATCAATTTACAAAAGGAATGTTTGTCTTTTATAACGGCGGAATTTTTACGATAATAGATTTTCAACATATAAAAGTAGCCCAGCGCAGGGCAACAATGTCGGTCAGGATGAAGAATATAGTCAACGGGCAGGTCTTGGAGCCGAGTTTACGGTCTGACGAAACAATACAACAGGTTATAGTAGAAGATGAAGAGGTGACATATCTTTATTCGGACGGAAGTAATTTCCACTTTATGGAAACCGAAACAGGAAAAGAAATTTCTCTGCCTGCCGAAAAAGTAGGCGACCAGAAATATTATATGAAAGAAGGAGATCCGGTTTCTATCGCAGTCAGCGGAGGGGAACCGATCACATTGAAACTTCCCGTATCCGTTGAACTAAAAATAACTGAAACTCCCCCCGGGGTTAAAGGAGACACCGCCGCAGGCGGTTCTAAACCCGCAATCTTGGAAACGGGTCTTACCATTAGAGTGCCTCTTTTTGTAAAAGAAGGGGAAACAGTAAAAGTGGATACTCGTACCGGCGAGTATTTGGAAAGGGCAAAATAATGGACCTAAAAGAGTTGAAAAAGATTATCACGATTTTTCAGAAGGCGAAAATCGCGGAATTGGAAGTGGAAAGCGAAGGAGTTCGTTTTAAGTTGAAAAAAGAAATAAAAGAAAGACCAAATTCTGTCCGTAAGGAAACGCCTGTGGAAGTTATTTCTGTTCCTGTTCAACAGCCTTCGCAACAGGAAACCAAGCCGCAGGGTGAGCCTAAAATTAAAGAGGGAATGCACGAGATAGTTTCTCCTATGATAGGGACTTTTTATGTTGCTCCCGCGCCTGATGCCCCGCCTTTTGTGGAAGTAGGGCAAGAAGTCAAGGAAGACGATTCGGTATGTATTATCGAAGCTATGAAAATAATGAATGAGATAAAGGCGGAAGTTAAAGGTAAAATCGTGAAAGTTCTGGCTGAAAACGGGAAACCCGTGCAATTCGGACAGCCGCTGTTCCTTGTGGAACTATCACCCAAGTAGAAAATAAAGGGGAAAAATGTTTTCAAAAGTGCTGGTAGCGAATAGAGGAGAAATCGCCGTAAGAGTCATAAGGACTCTGCGCGAAATGGGTATACGCTCCGTTGCGGTATATTCTCAAGCGGACAAGGATTCTTTACACACCAAACTTGCCAATGAATCTATATGTATAGGTTCTGCACAATCTTCTGAAAGTTATCTTAATATGGCGTCGATAATTTCCGCCGCGGAAATTACAAATGTAGAGGCTATCCATCCAGGATACGGATTTTTGGCGGAGAACGCGCATTTTGCGGATGTGTGTTCTTCCTGCAATATAACTTTTATAGGTCCTTCAGCGGAAGCGATAAGGTTGATGGGCGATAAGGTTCAGGCAAGAAAAGTGATGAGAAAAGCCGGCGTACCCGTCATCCCGGGAAGCGAGGATGTCGTAAATAATAAAGACGAAGCTTTAAAAATCGCAAAAAAAATAGGTTATCCCGTTATCATAAAAGCGGCAAAAGGCGGCGGAGGTAAGGGAATGAGAATAGCTTATAACGATGTAAAGCTCGTTTCTTTGTTTATTGCCTGCCAAAGAGAAGTGGAAGTGGCTTTCGGAGACGCAAGCCTTTATATAGAAAAATTTATGCCCAATTCCCGCCATATAGAAGTCCAGGTTCTCGCGGATAAAAGAGGCAATGTGCTTACTCTCGGCGAAAGAGATTGCTCTATTCAAAGGAGATACCAGAAATTATTGGAAGAGTCGCCCTCGCCCGTTGTAGATACCAAAGAGAGGAAAAAACTTTTCAAATATGCGGCCGAAGCGGTCAAAGCCATCAATTATACCAACGCCGGAACGGTCGAATTTCTTATGGATAAACTGGGGAGATTTTATTTTATGGAAATGAATACGAGGCTTCAGGTGGAACATCCCGTGACGGAAAT
>JAQURI010000055.1 GCA_028715665.1 Candidatus Ratteibacteria bacterium | reverse complement strand
GTTGTGGAAATGGTTTTGGGAAAAATCAACAAGGACCTTGTCAGTTTGATTAATCAATCCGGAGCCCATGCTGTAGGCTTTCCGGAAAAGACGGGAAATTAATCAAGGCAAAAAAGTTTAAATCTCCCAAAGGAGAAGATTTGGGAATGGTCGGAGAAGTGGAAGAAATAAATCTTTCTATCATAAAAGCGCTGGACGACGAAACGCATTTGCCGAACGGAGAAGGTTTTATACCGGTAATTGCTCCTTTGGCAATAACAACTGACGGGTTAACGCTTAATATCAACGCCGATACCGTAGCCGCAGAACTTGCTATTGCTTTAAAAGCCGAAAAGATGATAATTCTCACTAACCAGCCGGGAATATTGAAAGATGTTAAAGACGAAAATTCGCTCATTTCTACTATTACCGTGTCGGAAATAGAGCCGCTTATAAAAAAGCAGGTCATTATGGGCGGGATGATGCCGAAAGTGAAGGCATGCAATAAAGCGACTTTGGGCGGAGTAAAGAAAACGCATATAATAGACGGGAGAATCCCGCACAGCATACTTCTGGAAATATTTACGGACAAAGGAATAGGAACGGAAATAACGAAATGAAAAACGAAGAGTTAACTAAATTAGACCAAAAATATATTGTCCCGACATATGCAGGCAAAACCGTTGCATTTTCTCACGGGAAAGGCTGTAAACTGTGGGATGTGGAAGGAAAAGAATATTTGGATTTTCTGTCGGGAATTGCAGTTGACGGATTGGGGCATTCTCACCCTAAACTCGTCAAAGCAATTCAGAAACAGGCGGCAAACTTAATCCATACGTCGAATTTATATCTTATTGCCAACCAAATCGAACTGGCAAAAATCTTGGTGGAAAATTCTTTTCCCGGAAAATGTTTTTTCTGCAACTCTGGCGCGGAAGCAAATGAAGCGGCTATTAAATTCGCGAGAAAGTACGGGCATACTAAAGCACAAAACAAAGATGAAATAATCACGATGACCGGCTCCTTTCACGGAAGAACTTACGGGGCGCTTACCGCAACGGGACAGGAGAAATTCCATAAGGGATTTGAACCAATGCTTCCTGGTTTCAAATATGCACAATTTAATGATATTGAATCAGTTAAAGGTTCAATTACTTCAAAAACATGTGCCATAATGTTGGAAGCTATCCAGGGAGAAAGCGGTGTAAATCCCGCAAAAGAAGAATTTTTAAGAGAAATCCATTCTCTATGCAATGAAAAAGATATTCTTTTAATTTTAGACGAAGTCCAATGCGGAATGGGCAGAACGGGAAAACTCTTTGGCTATGAACATTATGGGATAGTGCCCGACATGGTTACCCTTGCGAAATCTTTGGGCGGAGGGGTTCCTATAGGCGCGGTAATTGCAAACGAAAACGTTTCTTCCTGCATTAGTCCCGGCAACCACGCGGCAACTTTTGGCGGAAATCCTCTCGCGGCAAAAGCTGCGGTAGTGACGCTGAAAATAATATTGGAAGAGGGCCTGCTCGAAAATGCAACGGCAATGGGAAATTATTTAAAAGATAAATTACATGATTTAAAAAACAAATATGCTTTTATAAGAGAAGTAAGAGGCAAAGGGCTTATGTTAGGGGTAGAGGTGAATTATTCCTCAAAGGAAATATTGAAAGAATGTATGGATAAAGGGCTGCTTGTAGGCACTGCGGGTGAGAATGTTGTAAGATTCCTGCCCCCTCTTATAATACAAAAACAAGATATTGATAAAGGGATAAAAATCCTTGAAGGGGTGTTGGCTAACCTAAAATAAAACCATGGATAAAGACCTGCTTTCTATAAAAGATATAAATACGCAGGATATAAATCTCCTTTTCCAGATGGCATCGGAGTTTAAACAGAGAAGAAAAAGAGGAGAAAAAATCATCCACCTGCTGGACGGAAAGAGCCTGGGGCTCCTGTTCGAAAAACCGTCTACAAGAACAAGGATATCATTAGAAATCGCCATAAGAGAACTCGGCGGAAATTCACTTTTCTTGTCGTCCGAACAGATGCAGTTAAAAAGAGGCGAAACATTGGCGGACGCCGCAAAAATTTTCTCGCTTTATCTGGACGCTTTGGCGGTAAGAACGTATAAACACGAAAATTTGTTGGAACTGGCTAAAAACGCTTCTATTCCGGTAATAAACGCTTTGTCGGATTTTTCCCATCCTTGTCAGGTTTTATCGGATATGTTTACGATAAAAGAAAAAATCGGCAAACTGGAAGGAGTTAAGCTGTCATACGTCGGCGCGGGTAATAACGTATGCAATTCGTTGATATACGGCGCGGCAAAAATGGGAATTAATTTAATGATTTCCTCGCCGAAAGGATACGAGCCAAAACCGGAAATCCTAAAAGACGCGCAGAAAATAAATCCGAAATGCAAAATTGAGACAACGGATAACCCTTTGGAAGCTGTCAGAAATGCGGATGTAATTTATACGGACGTGTGGGTTTCTATGGGAGAAGAAGAAGAAAAAGAAGCGAGAACCAATGCTTTCAAAAATTTTCAGGTAAATGAAAAGCTTATTAAACCGGCTAAAAAAGACGTTCTTATAATGCATTGTCTGCCCGCGCACAGAGGCGAAGAAATAACTTCGGAAGTATTGGACGGTCCTAATTCAATCGTATTGGAACAGGCAGAAAACAAACTGCATGCACAAAAAGCCATACTGGTTTTGCTTTTGGAAAAATAAAAAGTAGAATTAATATAGGGGAAAACAAAATGAAAATAGTTTTAGCTTATTCGGGGGGATTGGATACTTCTGTTGCCTTAAAGTGGCTTCAGGACAAATATAAAGCAAAAGTCATAACATACACAGCTAATATCGGCAAAGGGATAGATTCCGCGGGTTTAGAGGAAAAAGCAAAAAAGACAGGCGCACTAAAAGTGTATGTGGAAGATTTGAGAAAAGTTTTCGCTAAAGAATTCATACTGCCAGCATTAAAAGCAGGCGCGCTGTATGAAGGGAAATATCCTCTTGCCACGGCCTTATCAAGACCATTAATAGCAAAAAGACTGGTTGAAATAGCAAAAAAAGAGGGTGCTGATTCCGTAGCTCACGGATGCAGCGGAAAAGGCAATGACCAGGTCAGATTCGAACTGACTATATTTTCTCTCGCGCCGCATTTGAAAATAATCGCTCCGTTGAGAGAATGGAAAATGAAGTCAAGAGCAGAAGAAATAGAATACGCAAAAAAACATAATATTTCTGTTTCCGTTACAAAGAAAAGCCCGTACAGCATAGACGAAAATATCTGGGGGACCTCGATAGAATGCGGTATTCTGGAAGATCCCAACGTAGAGCCTCCGGAAGACGCATGGACGATTACAAACTCCATTCATAAAAGCCTTTCCCAGCCGCAATATATAAAAATATATTTCGAGAGAGGGATGCCTAAAAAATTAAACGGCAAAAAATACGATTTTGTTTCTTTGATAGAAAAACTAAAAAATATCGGGGCTAAACACGGAATAGGAAGAATTGACATGGTAGAAAATAGGCTCATCGGAATAAAAAGTAGGGAATTATACGAAGCGCCTGCCGCCGTCATTCTGAATAAAGCCTTAGAGGAAATAGAATCTCTCGTCCTTGACAGAGAGACTCTACACTTTAAAGAAATGATATCGAACAAATATGCCGAGTTGGTTTATTACGGGCTGTGGTATTCACCCCTAAAAGGCGCTCTCGACGCATTTTTGAACAGTATCCATAAGAAAACGACAGGCGAGGTCACTCTAAAACTTCATAAAGGGAATTGCATCGTAGCGGGGAGAAAATCGCTTAATTCGCTTTATAACGAAAAAATGGCAACATATTCTCCTCAGGATATTTTTAGCCATCAATCCGCAAAAGGATTTATAGAGCTTTTCGGATTGCCGCTAAAAATCCAAGCTCTCAAAAAAACGGGAGCGAAAAGAAAGAAAAAATAGATTTTAAAAAGCATTCCGTTTTTTAATCTGTAGAGGCAAAAATCAATGACTAAAAAAGATTATTATGAAGTTTTAGGCGTAAGCCGCGACTGTTCCGCGGACGAGATAAAAAAAGCTTACAGAAAAGCCGCGCTTCAACACCATCCTGACAGGAATTTCGGCAACAAAGAAGCAGAAGAAAAATTCAAAGAAATATCCGAAGCATACGCTGTTCTGTCCGATACGGAAAAAAGACAAATCTATGACCAGTTTGGACACGCCGGGCTTCAGGGCAGCGGATTCAGGGGATTCAGCGATTTTTCCGATATCTTTTCATCGAATATTTTTACGGATATCCATGACATTTTTGATTCTTTTTTCGGAGTAACCCCCCATCATAGGACCCGCAGAAGCGCAGACCTGCGGTATGATTTAAGAATTTCTTTGAAGGAAGCATTTACAGGCGTAATCAAAGAAATTACCATATCGAAAAACGAAACTTGTCCGCATTGCAAGGGAGAAGGAAGTGAACCGGGAACGAGTACGCAAATTTGCCCCGAATGCCACGGAAAAGGCGAAACTACTTTCCAACAAGGATTTATAGGTATAATCGTAAGACACACATGCTCCAGATGCGGCGGTGAAGGGAAAATAATAACAACTCCATGTCGTAATTGCCGCGGCAGAGGGAAAATAAAAAAATCAAAGAAAATCACAGTCAATATCCCTAAGGGTGTCGATACAGGAGCACGTCTTAAAATCAAAGGCGAAGGTGAAGGAGCCGTAAAGGGCAGTTTGCCGGGAAACCTTTATGTTTTCATACATGTTGGCGAAGACCACTTCTTTCAAAGAAAAGATGATGATATAATTACTGATATACCGATTTCCATAACGACAGCCTGTTTGGGGGGAGAAATAGAAATCCCGACATTAGACGGGAAAACAAATATGCAAGTTCCTCCGGGCACGCAAAACGGAAAAACTTTTCGTTTGAGAGGAAAAGGAATGCCGAATCTTAATAGCTACGTTTACGGAGACCAATATGTGAGGTTGCTCGTGGAAACGCCGGTAAATTTAAGCAAAGAACAAAAAAGGCTTCTGCAGGAATTTGCAAAATTAGAAACTGAAAAGAACGTTCCTCACAGAAAAAGATTCCTGGATAAATTATTAGAAAATTTATCCCGTTAAAAATGCAAAGTAAAACAGTAAAAATTAAACAGACAAAGCAGGGAATAGAGTGTTTTCAAATGCTTTCTACTCTCTGCTTTTTACTTTTTTAGAAAAAGGAGGGCCAATATGCCTTGCGGCAGAAAAAGAAAGAGAAAGAAAATGTCTACCCATAAGTTGAAAAAAAGAAGAAAACGGGATAGACATAAGACCAGAAGATAAAATACATCCCCACACCAAAAAATCTTTACAAAAACTTTGGTGTGGGGATAAATAAATAAAAAATGAAACCAATTAGATATGTATTAGTGTTTTTTTTGTTTTTTCTCCTCATATTTACAATAGGAGATATCCCTCCAAGGGACTCCATTGCAGAAGAAGAAATTTATCCGCAACTGGAACTTTTAGCCAAAGTTATAGCAACCATCCAGCAAAAACACGTCAAAGAGATAGGGACAAAAGAACTAATAAATAGTTCCATTGAAGGAATGGTAACTTCTCTGGACCCTTATTCCCAATTTATGACGCCTGAAATAAAAAAAGAATTTGAAGTTGAAACAAAGGGAGAACTGGAAGGCGTCGGAATGGTAATAACTCTTCAAGACAATATAGTCATGGTAATTTCTCCGATAGAAGACACGCCGGCTTTTCGCGCAGGCATAGAATCCGGGGACAAAATCACTGAAATCGACGGTGAGCCGACAAAGGGGTGGTCCACGTGGAAAGCGGCACAAAAACTAAGAGGCACTCCGGGCACAAAAGTAACGATTAAAGTCTTTCGGGAAGGCGAAGAAGACTTGCTTACATTCGAACTTACCAGAGAAGTAATCCATATAAAAAGCGTCAAAGATGCCAGTATATTAAGCGATAATATCGGCTATATACGCGTTACAGCTTTTAGAGAAGATACTTTTCAACGGCTTAAAGAAGCCGTGTTAGAGTTACAGAACAAAGGGGCTAAATCTATAATAATGGATTTAAGAAATAATCCGGGAGGTTTTCTGGAATCATCCATACAGATATCGGATCTCTTCCTGCCTAAAGGGGCGCTAATAGTTTACACGAAAGGCAGAGATGAAAAAGACGAAAAAAAATATTATGCCCAAAATAATTCCATCCTTCCGGCAACCGATAATATCGTTATACTGGTGAATGGAGGAAGTGCCAGCGCTTCGGAAATAGTGGCAGGCGCATTAAGAGACAATAACAGAGCCGTAATCATAGGGACAAAAACATTCGGTAAGGGGTCCGTCCAGTCTATAATCGAGATTGACAAGGACTATTCTTTAAGACTTACTACCGCATATTACTATATACCCAGAGGCGAATCGATAGAAGGCAAAGGCATAGCACCGGATATAGAAGTAGAAATCTCAAAAGCAGAGAAAAAACAGATAAAAGAATTTATTGCTGCAGGATACCAAAAGTTTGATATAGAAAAAGACCCGCAGATTAGAAAAGCAGTCGAATATCTGGAAGGGAACAGAGAACAGACGACAGAAAACAGATGACAGTAAAAAAATATAAATCTTTTTCTGTGTTCTGACTTCTGACATCTGTATTCTGATTTTGAAAATGAACAATAAAAAAGTTTTAATATTCGGGCTTCTGGCATTGCTAATCGTAGAAATGTTCATCTGGGGAACGCTTCATCAGAAGAAAATGTATCCGACACGGGGCGAAACCCTATCCTCTCTTGTGGAAAAATCTCTCAACAAGGCACTTGTCAATTTCGGAATAACGGAAGAAAACATAGTAAAAAAATATTGGGAAGAAAAAACATCACAGGGAAAAGAAAAATGGATACAAATCCATGAAGAATTTGTAATACCGCAGTCCATTTCTTTAAACGAAATTCTGAAAGATATAGATAAAAAAACAAGACAGACAGGTGGAAAAATCTTGTCTTATAATTTCCTTGAAGGCGGACGGAAGCTGCAAATAACACTGGGGAAAGAAAACATTGCTACGCACTCTTTGGTTATAAGTAAAGACCTACTGCCCAAAATAGCGATAATAATCGACGACATGGGTTACGGCAGAGAAATTGAGAAAGAAATATTGAAACTTTCTTATCCGTTGACGATCTCCATCCTTCCGCGTCAAAAAGATTCGTTAAAAACGGCTGAGACGGCTCATAATTCAGGGTTTGAAGTGCTAATGCACCAGCCTCTTGAATCCAAAAATGCCGATTATAATACGATTCAGGGACTGATTACGGAAGAAATGAGCAAAGAAGAAATTAAATCGATTTTAAAACAAAACTTGAAAACCATTCCTTACGCAAAAGGAATAAATAACCATGAGGGCTCAAAAGGCATGGAGAACGAAGAAACAGTATCCGAATTATTGGATATCCTAAAAAAAGAAAATATGTTTTTTATAAATAGTTTAACAACACCCGATTCCACCGCTAAAAAAATAGCAATTGCAAAAGGATTGGAATATCTCGAAAGGGACATTTTCCTCGATAATAAAAAAGACGAAAAATATATATCCGAACAAATTGACGAACTGATTTCCCAAGCATTATCGAACGGACAAGCCATAGGTATAGCGCATCCAAGTCAAGCAACATTAAACGCCCTTAAAAAAGCGCTCCCCGAAATAGAGACAGAAGGGATAAAAATAGTACCTGTTTCACAACTGCTTGAAAAATAAATGTTAATTCTCGGAATAGAAACTTCCTGCGACGAAACATCCGCTTCGGTCGTAGAAAATGGGAAAATAGTTTTATCGAACATAATAACTTCGCAAGATGAAATTCATGCTCCTTTCGGAGGGGTCGTTCCGGAATTGGCTTCCCGCAAGCAATTGGAAAGTATCGGCTGGGTTACAAGAGAAGCAATTAAACGGGCAAAGATAAATTCTTCGCAAATAGATGCGATAGCCGTAACTTACGGGCCTGGGCTTGCCGGCTCGCTGCTTACAGGCGTTGAGTTCGCAAAATCGCTTTCATACGGTCTATCTGTTCCGCTTATAGGAATAAATCATATAGAAGCGCATCTTTACGCAAATTTTCTTGAAGGCCACAAAATAAAATTCCCGTATATCGGACTAATAATATCGGGCGGGCACACATCGCTTTTCTACGTCAAAGACTTCCTGGATTATTCTTTTTTGGGACAGACAAGAGATGATGCCTGCGGTGAAGCATTCGATAAAGGGGCGCAAATTTTGAAATTAGGTTATCCCGGCGGACCTGTTATAGACAGAATAAGCAAAACCGGAAATCCTTCCACAATAAATTTCCCGCGCGCTAAATTGGAAAATCCTTTCGATTTCAGTTTCTCCGGGCTTAAGACTTCGCTTCTTAGATATGTAGAAAAAAAAGGCAAAATCACTAAAAAAGAACTTCCGGATATAGCCGCAAGTTTTCAGGAAGCAATAGTCGACGCCCTCGTTAAAAAAACAATCCTTGCCGCAGAGTATAAAAAGACAGAAGCGATAGTCGTAGGCGGAGGTGTCGCCGCAAATTCAAGGGTTCGTATAAAAATGCAAAACGAAGCAAACAGAAAAGATTTAAAAGTTTATTTTCCGAACCAACTTAAATTGTGCACCGATAATGCCGCGATGGTCGCGGGTTTGGGCTATTGGATGTTTAGAAAAGATATCGTCTCTTCCTTATCTTTAGATGCAAAACCAAATTAGAAATTCAAAGATGGGAAATTTAGAAAATTGGCTTTATTTGAATGCGATTCAGGGG
>JAQURI010000054.1 GCA_028715665.1 Candidatus Ratteibacteria bacterium | reverse complement strand
TAAAGAAGGATCTAATGTCATTTCTTTTCCTTGACTGATATATGTATTCTTCAGTGAAACATTTCCTGAAACTACCGCTAAAGGCTCTTTTTCTTTGTAGAGAGGAATACTACAGGCCTTGTTTAGACCATCAATCCCTTTTTCAAAACTATAATAATGTTCCGGATTATCAGGATTGCCATAATTACAACCGTCTGTTACTGCCAGGGGCTTCAGTCCAGAAACTGCGAGTTTTAGACGTCCCAAAATAACAGAAAGATAAGATTGTTCCTGCGGTGTCCCGTTCCTGCCGTGTATTGATTTTCCTCCAAATACCAGAGCCACACCAATCTTTTTGTTTTTTAGGGGAGCGATCACGCATACATCTGTTTCATCGGCTCTTTTTACTATCCAAGCCGGTTGCCCGCCTTGATGAGCTGTATTCGGCGAGGTAGGCTTGCCCTGAAAGACTTTATAAATATCTTTTCTTGAATATACATTTTTTGAACCTACTAATTTGAGTATTGTCTTTTTTAAGTCTTTCGGTTTTTTGATATTGAACTTCTTTACAGCTGAAGAAGTCTTCTTGCTCGTCGGCTTATACACCGGTGCTTCAGTAATTAAACTAGCAGGTATATCAGAATATACCGCATTTTCATCCCTCATAATAAACCGCTCTTCTTTAATTACTTTTCCTATTACAGCAACTTTGCCTCCATACTTTTTGAATGCTTTGTCCTTTTCAATAATATCCAGAATAACTTCCGTGGCTTTTTCCGATGCTATAATCATATTCCTTTCTTGGTCTTCTCCAACTGCCAAAGCCAGAGGTGCAACTTTCAATCCCTTTGGTATAGGAACCTTATCCGTATGGATTTCAACACCATATCCTTTTGGAGCAACCTGTTCTACGGTAGAACAGGTTAGACCGGCGGCTCCCATATCCTTTAATGATATCTCAGAGAATAGCTTTTTTTTCTTTAATTCTTTTTTTACTTTTTCAAAAACATTAAAAGTAGCTCTTTCCAATAGGGGGTTTGAACCGAATTCAATCTTTTTAGTCTTGCCTTCTTCAAACGCCTGAGAGGCGAATGAAGCCCCGCCTACAGCGGCTCCTGCAGTTGGTTTCCCAATATAAATAAGATTATAGCCAACAGCTCTCTTTGAAACGGTGTTTGGGATAAGTTCGTCTTTTTTCACTATGCCCAGAGCTGTTACGTTCATCAGGCAATTATGTTTAAAAGAATCATCAAAATATGTATCAAGAGCTATCAAAGGTATCCCCATAACACCACAATATTCTCTGGCCCCCTTCATAGAGTCTTTCAGGATATCTTTGGAATTAGGTTTTTCTTTTGGCCCATATCTTAAAGAAGCGCCGACTCCCAGATTTATAGCGCCCATTGCAAAAATATCCCTTATGACTCCGCCTACACCGGTAGCAGCTCCATCAAAAGGATTTATCAGAGTTGGATGGTTGTGGGACTCTATCTTGAAAATTGCACAGTAATCACTATCCGGGATTTTGACAGCGCCAGCATCACTTTTTTCACTCTTAAACACATATTTATTTTCTTTAATGAGTTCCTTCAGCTTGTTTTTAGAGTGTTTGTATGAACAATGGTCAGACCACAAACTATCTAATATATATGCTTCTGTTATACTCAATGGCTTCTTTGCTCTCTTTTGAGCTTCTCTGAACTCAGCAATTGTAAGCCCCCATCCATTTTCTTTTTTAATCTTTTCAAACTCAGAATTGGACATTCCACAAGAATCAAATTTTTTATTTGACATCTGCATCCCCCTTTTTAGAAAAAACCCTATTTCCTCGCCGTATATATTGTTTTATATTTTAAAATTCTCATGCTTCCCCAATTTCTAACTTTTCTTAAATGAAAAGCGTAATTTTTAAAGGCGTATTATATCTTATTTTCAACTAAAATCAACGTATTATGATTGCATTGTTGTCATCTTTATGATAATCTGTCAAAATCAAAATTATTAGCCCCAGATAGAGATTATCTCTGTGGGGAGAGGGTATTTTTTTGTGATTTTTCCTCTAGATTATCCTCGGGGAAATTTATATTTATATAGTGGATGAATGGTGAAAAATGAAAAGCGAAATTTTAGCGACCCTCGAATCTTTGGGCAAGGAAAAGGGGTTAAATAAGGAAACCATTATAGAGGCGGTAAAGGATGCCGTTCTTTCTGCCGCAAAGAAGAAATTCGGCGAATCCAAAGCTATTTCCGTAATATTTAAACAGGACACAGGAGATATTAGGGTTTTGGTCGATGGGCAAGAAAGACCTTTGGGGGATTTGGGAAGAATCGCGGCGCAGAGCGCTAAACATATTATTACGAAAGAAATTCGCCAACATGTCAGTGAAAAAGTTTATGCCACATATCAATCCCGTATAGGCCAAATCTTGACAGGCAGAATCGAAGCTATGGACGGCCGCGATTTTATTATCGAATTGGGAGAAATCGACGGGTTGTTGCCTAGGCAGGAATGCCTTCCACAAGACGATTTCAGGATAGGAGACAATGTTAAAGCATACCTGTTCGAAATAAAAAGAGAGAGAAACTTTGCTCCATTGCTTTTTTCACGTACTCATCCGCGCTTTTTGGAACAATTGTTTAAAATCGAAGTTCCGGAAGTTAAAGAGGGAGTAATTGAAATAAAAGCTATAGTGAGAGAAGCCGGCTACAGGGCAAAGATTGCCGTGGAAAGCCACATGAAAGACGTAGACCCTATCGGTACTTGTATCGGGTTAAAAGGCGAAAGAGTTAGGTCTATAACCCAAGAACTTAACGGCGAAAAAATAGACATAATTCCTTATGATAAAGATATACAGGTATTTATTGCCAGAGCGCTGGCGCCGGCAAAGGTTTTGAATATCCAAATTTTCAACGAAGACAAGAGAGCCCGTATTATAGTGGAAGACGACCAACTTTCATTGGCCATAGGCAAAAAAGGGCAGAATGTAAGGTTAGCCGCGAAACTGACAGGATGGAAATTGGACATAAGAAGCAAGACACAGGCAGAAAAAGAAAAGAAATTTACCCCCAAGGAAATAGAGAAACAACTTACTCAGCTTCCGGGCGTGGGTATAAAAATGTCTAATAATTTGGGTAAGGCGGGATTTATAACCATAGAAGATATAGCCAAAGCCAAGAAAGAAGATTTGTTGAATATTCCGGGGCTGGGGGAAACAAAAGCGACTCAAATAATAAACAAAGCTAAAGAGATTATTGAAAGTAATCTTCCCGATAAGGATGAGGCAGGGGAGAAAGCCAAATGAAAAAACCGGTTTATGAACTCGCAAAGGAACTCGGTTTACCCGCAAAAAAACTCTTGGAAGAGATAAAGGGATTAGGTATCTCTGCAAAAAGTCATATGAGTTCTTTAAGCGAAGAAGAATACGAACTAGTCAAAAATCTCTTCCTCGAACAGAAGAAACCCCCCTCCTTTTCCGCCGTTGCCCCAATAAGCGAAAAACTCGTTCTAAAGATTTCAGAAGGGATAACGGTAGCTAAATTTGCAGAAAAAATCGGTTCAAGTCCTACCGATTTAATACAAAGATTAATCAAAATCGGTATTATGGCTGGCCTTAATCAGTCGTTGGGTAGGTCGGAAATAGAGGCTATAGCTAAGAATCTGAATTTTAATATAGAGGTTGTCGAAAGAGAACCTGCCAGCGAAAGCAAGGGAAAAATAATATCTGAAAAGGAGGTTAAGGGCAAAAAAATACGACGTCCTCCGGTCGTTGTTGTTTTGGGCCATGTCGACCACGGAAAAACAACGCTTCTTGACACTATCAGCAAAAAAAGAATAGCTGAAAAAGAAAAAGGCCAGATTACCCAACATATCGGCGCTTCTACCGTCGAACTGAAAGACGGAAATAAAATAATATTTCTCGATACACCCGGACACGAGGCTTTTACCAGTTTAAGAGCGCGCGGCTCCCAAATAACGGACATAGCCGTTTTAGTCGTTGCCGCGGATGACGGCGTCCAACCGCAAACCAAAGAAGCAATCGAACATGCGAAAGCCGCAGGAATACCGATAATCGTAGCTATAAATAAGATAGACAAAAAAAACGTAAATCCCGAAAAAGTAAAGATTCAACTGCAATCGTCGGGTCTTGTTCCCGAGGAAATGGGGGGAACGACTCAATTTATAAATGTTTCCGCTTTACAAAATACAGGTATCGATAAACTCTTGGAGGCAATACTTTTGGAATACGAGATGTTGGAACGTTTTACTACAATAGAAGGACCTGCGAAAGGATATGTGATAGAAACGAGAATGGACAAGGGCAGAGGACCTTTGGGGACTTTGTTAATACAATCGGGGATTCTTAAAATCGGAAATTGCTTTGTTTCCGGAAATACTTTGGGAAGAGTGAGGATGATAATTGACGACCACGGCAGAAATTTAACCGAAGCATCGCCTTCTTCCGTGATAGAAGTGTCCGGTTTTTCTTCTGTCCCGGTAGCAGGAGATGATTTCCAAGTGGTGAAAAACGAAAAAGAAGCCCGAGAAATTGTTAGTAAGAAAACTAATCAACAACAAAATGCCAAAACCAAAGAAAAAGCCGTCTTTACGCTTGAGGGGCTTCAGGAACAGATGAACAAGCAAAAGACAATAGAACTGCGCTGTATCATGAAGAGCGATGTTCAAGGGTCTCATGAAGCGTTGAAAAAAGTTTTGGACCGATTGAGCACCGAAGAAGTAAAAATAAACATAATTAGTCAAGGTGTAGGCGGTATAACTAATTCCGACGTGCTTCTTGCCGAAGCATCCAACGCTATTATCATCGGCTTCAATATCGGAGTACAGGGCTCCGTGCAAAGAATGGCCACAGAAAAAGGTGTAGAAATACGCCTTTATGATATTATTTACGATGCGGTAGACGATATCAAGAAAGCCATGGAGGGAATGCTTGGTCCCAAGATGGAAGAGGTTCTTATAGGTAAAGCAGAAATCAAACAAATTTTCAGGAATTCAAAAGGCAAAGTTGTAGCAGGAGCGCAGGTGACGGAAGGAAAAGTCATCGTTAAAGGTGCAAGAATACGCGTTTTAAGAAATAAAGAGGAGCTTTATAAGGGCAGATTAGATTCTCTGCGCCGGTTTAAAGACAATGTTGCAGAAGTCAAGCAAGGTTATGAATGCGGATTAAGCATTCCCGATTTTCAAGATTTTCAGCCGGGTGATATCGTGGAAGTTTACACTCTGCAGAAGAAATAATCAGAAGACAGGAAACAGTCAACAGAAGACAGACAATTTTAAATTAAATGGTAGTCGGTATCCTGCTTATTCATCTTTATCTGCCAGATTGCGATTCCTTAAAAGCAAAAAGGCGGATTTTGCTAAGTATTAAATCCAGATTAAAAAACAAATTTAATATTTCTATTTCAGAGTTGGGGCATTTAGATTCTTGGAAGGAATCCCAAATAGGCATTAGTTGCATTAGCAATAACGGACGATATGTAGATAAAGAATTGTCTTATATCGTAGAAAGAGTAAAATCTTATCCGAATGTGGAAATAATAGATTATTCCACGGAAAAAATATAAAAATGGGAACAAGACGTGCGGACAGAATATCGGAAGCGATAAGAAGGGAAATTTCCACTATGCTTCAGCAAAAGGAAATAAAAGACCCAAGGATAGGATTTGTGACAATCGTGGCCGTGGATGTTTCCAGCGATTTAAAAGAAGTAGAAGTATATTTAACCCATTACGGCAGCCAAGCCGATAAAGAAAAAAGTCTTGCGGGACTAAAAAGTGCAGCAGGTTTTATAGAAGGCGAAATATGCAGAAGACTCAAGCTGCGTCTTGTTCCCAATATAAAGTTTTCATATGACGAAAAATTGGAAAAGACTATGAATGTTCTGAAAATTTTGGACTCTCTTCATGAAGATAAGAAATAACGCAATAAATATTATTGAAAAAGGCGGAAATTTCTACTGGTATTTCTGGCATTTGGGAAACGAAGGCCCAAAAGGTGTATTAGACGCTGTTTTCCTGTTTATGTTGAAATGTCTAATCCCCGTTTATTATTTCGGGGTTTTTATGAAACGTTTTTTGAGACCGCAAAACATTGTCGGGGGTTTTCCGGTAATAAGCGTAGGCAATTTAACGATGGGCGGGACAGGAAAAACTCCTTGCGTGGAACTTATCGTCAGAAAATTATTGGATAAAAAGTTACGAGTAGGATTGCTTACCGGCGGCTATGCAAGAACAAGCAAAGATAATAAAAAAATCGTTTCGTATTCCGTAGGCGAAAACAGTGAAGTAAAAGATATAGGAGATGAGCCTTATCTTTTTTCGAAACATTTCCCGTCTATCCCGATTTTCATTTCTCGCAATAGAGCAAAAAGTTTATCGGAAGCGACACAAAAACGGCAGTGCGATATATTCATAATGGATGACGGATTCCAATATCATAACATCGAAAAAGATTTGGAGATTCTTCTTGTCAATAAAAGAAATCCTTTCGGCAATGGCTCGCTTTTCCCTGCGGGTTTTTTAAGAGAACCCGTTAGTTCAGTAAAAAGGGCGGATTTAATAATTTTTACTCATTGTGGCGAAAGCATTGAAAATAGCGGTTTTAAAAAGTCGTTTTCCGCCCTATTAAAACAGCCTTCCAAAATCCCGGTTCTGGAAAGCGTTCATAAACCATTGCATTTCGAAAAATTCGACATGGGGGTGAAATATAGAACGGAAGAAATTGCGAATAGGCGTTTTTTATCGCTTTGTTCTTTGGCAGACCCCTTATCTTTCGAAAAATCTTTGGAAAAGTTAAATTTTGAGCCCATTAAAAAATTGCGTTTCCCCGACCATTATATTTATAAAATCAAAGACATAGAATGGCTGAATACTATTGTCGAAAAAGAAAATATCGATTTTGTTGCAACAACCGAGAAAGATTGGGTAAGATTGCCTAAAGAAATTAAAATATCTGTGCCCGTTCTATGCCTTATTATGGAACTTAAAATAACGAGATCCGAAGAAATTCTTGATAATATGATAAATAAAGTATTGGATAAATATAAAAATGAAATCTAAAAAGGGGATGCTCATAACATTCGAGGGCGGAGAAGGCTGCGGCAAATCCACTCATGCCAATTTACTTAAAGATTATTTGGAGAACAAAGGGTTTGAAGTTTTTGTGGTAAGGGAACCTGGAGGCACCAAAACCGGAGAAAAATTAAGACAGATACTTCTGGAAGAAAAAAGTAAAATTTCTCCCTTTACGGAACTTCTTATTTTTCTTGCTTCCCGCAGAGAACTTGTCGTTAAAGTAATCGAGCCCACATTGAGAGAGGGCAAAATAGTGATTTGTGACCGTTTCATGGACTCCACGGTTGCTTATCAAGGATACGGCAGGGGCATAGACATAACACTTATTAACAAGTTAAATAATATGGTAGTGGGTAAAAAAGCGTTTCCCAAACTTACTTTTGTTTTGGATACCGATAAGCATTTGGGATTTAAACTAAAAGGAGAAGACCGAATAGAAGTTGAAAACGAATCTTTTCATAAAAAAGTGCGCAAAGGGTATCTTGAAATAGCCAAGCAGAATCCGAAAAGAGTAAAACTAATAAAAGTTGAAGGCGAAATCGCCGATATCCAAAAAAAAATAAGAGAAATAGTGGAGAAACATCTGCACATAGAGTAGAGAGTAGCAAGTAGCGAGAATAAAGTGCATAGTACTGTTTTTTGTCTCTCTACTTACTACTTATTACTTTTAATTAAACCATGTCTTTTAACGATATAACAAACCAAGAAACAGCAAAAAGTGTTTTAAAATCTGCAATAAGAGAAAACAAAATCCATCACTCTTATCTTTTTTTCGGGCCAGAAGGTTCCGGCAAAAAGAGCACTGCTTTGGAATTTGCAAAAGTTTTGAATTGTCTTGATAGGAAAGACTATGAACCCTGCGATAATTGCTCTTCTTGTAAAAAAATCATGAAAAATCTCCATCCCGATACTATGTGGATATCGGCATCCGGAGCCAGACAGGTGATCGGTATAGATGTGATAAGAGAAGTGGAACATTTTACTCAACTTAAATCCTTTGAAGCCAAATATAAGATCGTTTTACTCGAAAGGCCGGAAAAATTGACAAAAGAAGCAGGGAATTGCTTTTTGAAAACGTTGGAAGAACCTCCTAGTAATGTCGTTATAATTCTTTTGTCCGCTTTTCCCAATAAAATTCTCCCCACTATTGCGTCCCGTTGCCAAAAAATTAAATTTCTTGCTTTAAAGCCTTCGGAAGGGATAGCGATGACGAAAAAACAATTTGATTTGGAAGAGAACAAAGCCTCCGTGTTGTATTTCGTTTGCTCGGGTAAAACAAGATGTATACAGTTGTGGCTCGATACGGATTTATGGAATTTAAGAGACGAAATTTTTGATGTTTTTATGAATGCATTCTCAAAAGAAAAGCAAGATTATGATGCGCCTTTGAAGTTGGCCGGTATTATGATGGAAACAGTGTCAAATTTTGCCAATGAAGTTAAAAAAGAAAAACAGAATGGCATCGATGAATTCGGGGAAAACTTATCTTCTTCCCAAATAAAAAACATTAAAGCTTTAAAACAAGCGGAGACTGAAGAATTGAAAAAAGAGTTGGTAAAGACAATGTTTTCTATTATAAAAAGTTTCTATACAGATGTTTTTTCTATGAATTGCGGCACGGGATTTATAATAAACGAAGACAAGAAAATTCTTCTTAAGAAAAAAGCAAAAGATTTTTCGCATTCATATTTAAATAATGCGATAAAAGAGATTGAAAACAGCAATATTCTTTTGGATTCAGGGGCGAATTTACAGTTGCTTTTTCAGGTTATGTGCATCAATTTATTTTGCGGCGAAAGATAAATTGTATATGTTTAGTTTTTAAAAGCGATATACTATATAATAATTGAACGTGATGGG
>JAQURI010000053.1 GCA_028715665.1 Candidatus Ratteibacteria bacterium | reverse complement strand
CCAAAGAAGGAATCGATTTCGGTTCAATTGACGGCAAACCCGTCTATTTATTTTTCTTGCTTTTGACTTCCCCCGAACACGGGCAGTTACATCTAAAAGTTTTGGCGCGGTTGTCCCGTTTTTTGAAAGACAGGCTTTTCAGGGAAAGTTTGGTTAAGGCCAAAACCGCAGATGATATTTATCAAGTAATAGCTGACAGAGAGAAAAAGGATAAAGTGCAATGAGAAAGAAAATTATAGCGGGCAATTGGAAAATGTATAAGACAACACGAGAAGCTGTCCAGTTGGCTGAAAATTTAAAAAAATCCCTTGTTAATATAAAGAATACAATCGTAGTTTTATGCCCGCCGTTTACTTCGCTTTTTAGTGTTGGTCAGGCAATAAAGAATAGCACGATAAAACTCGGCGCTCAGAATATTTATTATGAAAAGGAGGGCGCATATACGGGCGAAATTTCACCTTTGATGATTAAAGACGTGGGATGTCAGTTCGTAATTATAGGGCACTCGGAGAGAAGAAAATATTTCAATGAAACCGATGCGATAATCAACAAAAAAATAAAAACGGCACTTAATTTCGGTCTCACTCCCATATTTTGTGTAGGAGAGACCTTGGACCAGCGGGAGAAGGGAATTGCCGAGAGCACAGTCATAAGTCAGGTTGAAAAAGGTTTGATGGATATGAACGAAGAAGATGTGTTGAAATTGGTGATTGCATATGAGCCGGTATGGGCTATAGGCACTGGAAAAACCGCCACCCCCGATGTGGCGGACGGAATGCATTCAGTAATCAGAAAATCCTTAAGCAAACTTTATTCTTCTGATTTAAGCAATAATATATCAATCCTTTATGGCGGCAGCGTTAAGCCCGATAATATAGACGCTTTGATGAGCCAAGAAAATATCGACGGAGCGTTGGTCGGCGGCGCTTCTTTGGATAGCGCAGGTTTTAGTCGCATCGTTCAGTTCAAAAAATAAAAATTCTTGCCTGTCTTTATTAATACGGCGGGCGCACTTTTTTTATATAAAAGGAGGAATAAGATATGGCAAATATATTACAAAACAGGCCTACTTTGAGAGATTTAATTTCAAAGGCGGCTATGAATAGAAGCACAGCCGAGAAAATACACAGGATGTTTTATCAAAACGGGCCGGGGTATGGAACTTTCCTGGGACTTCCGTTTGACCAGCTTGTAGAGCACGGGCCAGGGCACGAATTCAAATGGGAGAGGTCTGCAAAGCCGGAGGCGGTAATTGAGTTAGCTAACAAAGGCAATTTTTCTTCGCTTGTTCTATCTGTAGGACAGGCCCAAAAATACCAGCACGATATAGACCCTAAAGTTCCTCTGATGGTTAAGTTGGACGGACATTTCTATACTGGTAATATAAATGACGTAAACTATCCGCGCCACACGATGTTTGGTTCGGTTGAAGACGCAATCAGGGTTGGCGCTACGGCAGTCGGTTTAACTTTTTATCTCGGTTCGGAAGATATAGGCGCTGATATCGAAAGAATTGCTAAAGTCAGGGGTGAAGCGCATAGGTTCGGTCTTCCTCTTGTTTTATGGAGTTATCCCCGCGGACCATTACCAGATTCTACAAAAGCAGATAGTCTTTTGTGGTGCCATTATGCCGTGTCCTCTGCAGAATCTCTCGGGGCAGATATAGTTAAAACTAAATTCCCAAGCGTTGTGGAACCTGCCAAACGCGATGCATATGAAAACTTCATAATGAAAGAATATATGAAGAAAATACCTGAAGCTGGCAAATATTTGGATTTGGAGCCCAAAAGAGAAAAACTTCTCGAATACGACAAAGAAATGAAAGCGAAAGGGCAAAAACCCAATTATGATTCCTTGTTGACTTATGAACAGCATGTAGAGAGAAGTAAAATAGTTATAGGCGCAGGCGAAAGGACTTTTGTAATATTCTCCGGCGGAGCTAAAACAAAAGGCGATGCAGTTAGTGAATCCACAAGAATCATAATGGACGCCGGCGGAGAAGGTAGAATCGTGGGCAGAAATTTCTGGGGTATTCCCATTAAAGAAGCGTTAAAACTTTTGGAAGAAGTAACCAAAATTATGCGGAAAGAGGAGTATAGAAGAAAGTTTTAATTGGTTCTGTTAGAGAATCTGGCGGTATTATGTAAACTTATTCCCAAAAGGATGACATGATAGGGGTAGTAATTACCGGTCACGGAAATTTTCCAAAAGAACTTATTTCTACATCAAGAAAAATTATAGGTAATCTCAAAAGTGTTGTTGTGATTACTACCCGCTATAAAGAAGAACCGTTCGGTTTGCGTACAAGGCTTAATAAAGCCGTAGAGAAAGTGGCATCCCAAGAAGGCGTTCTTATTCTCACCGATATTTTCGGAAGCAGTGCTTCGTCAATGTGCATAAGTATGAAGAAAAAATATCCCGTCAGAGTTGTAACGGGAATGAATTTGCCTATGGTTTTTGCATTGGCGACATATCGCAATTCAGCGCTGAATATAGATGATTTGGCTTCGATGCTGGAAAAAGTGGGCAAGAAATCCGTAACAAAGTGGTAGATAAAAATGATAGAAAAAAACTTAAAAATTAAACACAAGTGGGGCCTTCATGCTCGACCCGCAGGCAAATTTATTAGACTCGCGGCTAAGTTTAAATCCGAAATTTATTTGGAAAAGGACGGAGAAAAAGCTAACGGTAAAAGTATACTTGAAATATTGTCTCTAGCCTTGGAATATGGTTCGTCGGTGAAAGTCATAGTCGATGGTAAAGACGAAAAAGACGCTTTAAAAACCATAGAAAATTTCCTTTTACAGGAAGAGGAATAAAATGCTTATAAAGGGCGTTCCAGCTTCTCCGGGAATAGTGGTAGGCAAGGCTTTCGTTTTAAAACCCGAAACACTTACAATCCCTAAATATAAAATCCCGCAAAAAGAAATTGCAGATGAAATCAAAAGATATATGGATGCACTATCCCTGACGCGGGGAGAATTGATAGGTATACAGAAAAAGGTAGAAAAAGAATTGGGTGAATCTTATCCTGATATTTTTTCGGCGCATCTTTTAATATTGGATGACCCCGCTTTAAGAGAAAAAACTATAAATATTATAGAAAAAGAGAACATAAATGCAGAGAATGCAGTTGCGCAAGTTTTAGAAAAGATTGGGATGACTTTTTCTAAAATTGAGGACAAGTATCTTAGAGAAAGGGCGCAAGACTTTAAAGATGTGGGAAGAAGGATTTTGAAAAATCTTTTAGGTAAACAAGAAGAGACTCTGGCAAATTTAGCCGATAAAGTTATTATTGTTGCTCATGACCTTGCTCCTTCGGAAACGGCACAAATGGATAAGAAAAACGTGCTGGGTTTTGCAACGGATGTCGGGGGGAGGACTTCTCACACTGCGATTATGGCGCGCTCTTTGACTATCCCGGCCGTAGTCGGACTCGGAGATATCACCCAAAGAATAGAAAGCGGGGAAAGGATCGTTATTGACGGACATGAAGGCGTTGCCGTTATAAATCCTCCAAAAACTACTTTGGAGCGATATCTTAACAAGAAAAAACAGTTGGCTGTTTTGGAAAAGAAATTAAATAAACTCAGAAAAGCCCCCGCTCAGACAACCGACGGCCATATAATTTCGTTAATGGCTAATATCGAACTGCCCAAAGAGGTGGAACTTTTAGATAGATACGGCGCAGAAGGGGTGGGTTTATACAGAACAGAGTTTTTCTTTCTTAACAGGAGTGATATCCCTTCGGAGGAAGAACAGTTTCAGGCATATAAATATGCTGCGGAGAGAGCTTATCCTCTTCCTATAGTGATCAGGACTTTGGATTTGGGAGGCGATAAATTCGCTTCCGTTTTGGAAACACCCAAGGAAATCAACCCGTTTTTGGGCTGGAGGGCGATTAGATTCTGTTTAGCAAGACCGGATATATTTAAAACACAACTTAGAGCGATTCTTAGGGCTTCCGTTTACGGAAAAGTTTCCGTTATGTACCCATTGATTTCCACACTTCAAGAATTAAGACAGGCAAATAAATTTTTGGAAGAAGTGAAAGTGGAGCTGAAAAAAGAAAAAAGAGAATTTTCCCAAAAAATAAAAATCGGCGCCATGATAGAAACGCCCTCTGCCGCCATTACTGCGGATTTGATTGCCCAAGAAGTAGATTTTTTTTCCATAGGGACAAATGACCTCATTCAATATGCTATGGCGGTAGACAGAATAAATGAAAAGATAGCATACCTATATCAACCTGCTTCACCTGCAGTTTTACGGTTTATAAAACATATAGTTGATTCTGGCCACCGCAAAGGTATAAAAACTGCGGTCTGCGGAGAAATAGCGGGAGATATCAATCTAACGCTTATACTTTTGGGCTTGGGGGTAGACGAATTATCGATGGGTCCGGTTGCAATTCCCGAAGTAAAACAGATAATTCGTTCCGTAAGCATCGAGGAAGCAAGAAAAATTACCGAAAAAGCGATGTCGTTTGATTCTACCGAAAAAGTGGTAAATTATCTTAAATCCGTGAAAGAGCCGTTAAAACTTTTATATAAATCCAATTAAAAGGTGTCTTATGAATAATATAGATGATGTAAAAGTAATAGAGAAGATTGATAAATTAAAGATGAGAGAACTTCTCCGTGAATTCCCGTATCAGGGGACTAATGCGGTTGATTTAATGGAGAACGTAAAATTGCCTCCCGAATATAAAGAAGCAAAAAATATTGTTATCAGTGGAATGGGCGGATCGAGCGTCGGCGGCGATTTGCTGAAAAACTTCCTGCGGGACAGAATCAAACTGCCGCTGGTAGTAAATAGAAGTTATACTCTTCCCTCTTGGGTTAACAAAGATACTTTGCTGGTTTGCGTGAGCTATTCGGGTAACACGGAAGAAACTCTGAACACTTATAAAATAGGCATGGAAAAAGGATGTAAGCTGGTGGTAATAAGTTCGGGCGGAGAGCTTACAAACTTGGCAAAAAAGGACAGTGTCCCAACCGTTTTAATAACGGACAATAAAATTCCTCCACGCGTTGCTTTCAGCTATCTGTTCTTCCCTCAACTTTTTATTTTAAGGATGTTGGGTTTTATAAAAATTGAAGACAAAGAATTGACGGAAACTATCCAAACACTTGAAAATTTAAGAAAAGAACTCGACATTAATGTCCCAAAGAACGAAAATTCCGCAAAGAAAATAGCCGAAGAAATTTACAAAACAATACCTTTGATTTACACAACGTCGGATTACATGGAAGCGGTAGGTATCAGGTGGAAAACCCAAATAAACGAAAACAGCAAATGGCCCGCCTATTCCGTCTTTTTCCCGGAACTTGACCATAACGAAATAATGGGTTGGGAAGGACATGACACCTCAATTGCCGGGTTCTCCTTGATTCTGTTGAAAGACAAAGGCGAATCGGAAAGAATGATAAAAAGGATAAATATTACCTGCTCGCTCATTGAAGAAAAATTAGCCCAAATTATAGAGGTTTATTCCAAGGGCGACGGATTATTGGCCAGGATGCTGTCGCTTTTATACATAGGCGATTACGTGTCCTTTTATTTGGCTATGCTTAACGGCGTTGAACCCATAGAGGTGAAATCTATCATGACTTTAAAAAGAAAGATGAATGAATAATGAAAGCTTTAATTCTTGCCGGGGGATATGGGACGAGGCTGTATCCGCTTACAGAGTCAATGCCCAAATCTTTGCTCGATGTGAATGGCAGACCTATAATAGAATATATTTTAGAGAAAATTGCGACTGTACCCGACATTAAAGAAATTTATATGGTCGTAAACGAGAAATTCCATGAAAATTTTAAACGATGGAACGAGCAACGCCACTCCCCCAATCCGGTTATATTAGTAAATAATGGCACGACAGACGACAGTAATAAATTGGGGGCAATAAAGGATATAAAATTGGTAATCGATAATGAAAACATTGACGACGAACTGCTTATAATAGCAGGGGATAACCTCTTCGATTTCGGCTTGAAAGGTTTTTACGATTTCTGGAAAAATAAAAAATCATTTTGCATAGGATTATTCCAAATAGATAATCTGTCTCTTATTAGCAAATACAGTAATGTAAGGTTGGGCGACGATGAAAAAATAATCGATTTTGTAGAAAAGCCGCTAAAAGCATTGTCTAATCTTATAGCCATTTGTCTGTATATGTTCCCGAAAAAAAGGCTTCCCGTATTAAATAAATACCTTGAAGAAGGTAACAATCCGGACGCGCCCGGCTATTTTATACAATGGTTGGTTAAAAGAGAGAAAGTCTACGGCTACCGATTCAGCGGCAAATGGTTGGATATAGGAGATATAAACTCATACAATAAAGCAAAAGAAGAATTCCATTTAAAGGAGGATATTTAACGATGAACAAAGTGGATTTTGTACTAACTTCGGAGTCGGTTACAGAAGGTCATCCCGATAAAGTTTGTGACCAGATTTCCGACGCGGTTTTGGATGAGGTGCTTAGACAGGATAAAAATGGGCGTGTTGCATGTGAAACTTTCATCACCGTGGGGCTTGTGATAGTAGGCGGAGAAATAACGACTACCGGATATGTTAACCTCAATAAGCTTGTCCGCACAGTTTTAAAGGATATAGGATATACGGATATAAAATTCGGTTTTAATTATCAGACTTGTGCAATACTTAATGCTATAGGGATGCAATCACCCGATATCGCCCTGGGGGTTGATAAGGGCGGTGCCGGCGACCAGGGTGCAATGATAGGATACGCTTGCAGAGAGAGTCCGGAACTTATGCCACTACCTATTATACTTTCACATAAGTTGACTCGCAGGCTGACAGAAGTTAGAAAAAAAGGGATATTGGATTTCATAGGTCCTGACGGCAAAAGCCAGGTAACGATTCAATATAAAAACGGAAAACCGGTTGCGGTTAAAAGAGTAGTCATAGCTATACAACATACCGAAGACGCTTTGGATAAATCCGGACATAAAATGTCGGAAAGTGCAAAAAATAAAATAAAAAAAGAAGTTATTATTCCGGTACTTGGTAAATTATATGATGCCGATAAAACCATTTGTTCCATAAACGAAACAGGCAAATTCGTTATCGGGGGACCGCAATCCGATACGGGAATGACAGGAAGAAAGATTATAGTTGATACATACGGTGCAAATATTCCTCATGGAGGCGGTGCTTTCTCCGGCAAAGACCCTACGAAAGTAGACCGTTCTGCAGCTTATATGGCAAGATATTTGGCTAAAAATATTGTTGCTGCAAAACTTGCAGAAGAATGTATGGTCCAGTTGGCGTATGTTATAGGCTTAAGGCAACCCGTCTCCATTATGGTGAGTACAAAAGGTACAGGGAAAATTTCAGATGAAAAAATAACTGGTATTATACGAGATAATTTCGACCTTTCTCCGCTTGGTATAATTAATTATCTTAAACTGCGCCGGCCGATTTACGGAAAGACAGCTGCTTACGGGCATTTCGGCAGGAACGATAAGGATTTTACCTGGGAGAAGACAGATAAAAAAGAACTCTTTAAAATGAAAGCCAGATGACAGGCTTCAGAACACAGATAACAGAGAACAAAATACAGATGACAGAAAAATCTATAATCTGATTTCTGTCTCCTGACCTCTGTATTCTGATATATAAGGAGGATTTAATGAGTAGCTTTATCGGCGTTAATAAAAAGGCCAGACAATCTTATGGTTTTGACGAAATTGCGTTGTCTCCCGGCTCTATTACTATAAATCCCGAAGAAGTAGATACTAATTGGAAAATCGGAAAGTATGAATTTGCGGTACCGATTATAGCCGCTGCTATGGACGGTGTTGTCGACCCGAAATTTGCCGTAGCAATGGGTAAGTTGGGAGGAATTGCAATTCTTAATCTTGAAGGAGTCCAAACCAAATATGAAAATCCGGATAAGGTTATAGAAAAAATAGTTAAAAGTAGCGGCAAAGAAGCTACACGTTTAGTCCAGCGCATATACGAAGAACCTATAAAAGAAAAATTAGTCGTAAAGAGAATAAAGGAAATAAAGAAAGCAGGGATACCGGCAATAGTTTCCTGCATTCCTCAAAAAGCCCCCAGGTTGGGGAAAATTGCGGAAGAAGCCGGTGCGGATATTTTTGTTGTCCAATCCACAGTCCTTACGGTAAAACATATTACGACAAAATATGAATCCGTAAATTTAAAGAAGTTTTGCAGTCAGATAAAGATACCCGTGATTTTAGGAAATTGCGTTACTTATGATGTCGGACTAGAACTTATGCAGGCGGGAGCTGCAGCTGTGCTTGTGGGAATCGGTCCGGGGGCGGCATGTACTACGAGGGGCGTTTTAGGAATAGGCGTTCCTCAAGTTACCGCTATATGCGATGTTGCGGCGGCAAGAGATTTCTATTATAAAAAAACACACAGATATGTTCCCGTTATTGCTGACGGCGGAATGAGGACCGGCGGAGACCTTTGCAAAGCTATTGCTTGCGGAGCGGATGCGGCTGTTATAGGTTCGATACTCGCAAGGGCCAAAGAGTCGCCGGGAAGGGGCTACCATTGGGGAATGGCAACACCTCATCCTAATCTTCCCCGAGGTACTCGTATATATGTAGGGACTAGCGGACCATTAAAAGAAATTCTTTTCGGACCTGCCAGGACCGATGACGGTTCACAAAATCTTATGGGTGCTCTTCAAACCTCGATGGGAAATTTGGGAGCAAAAAACATAAAAGAAATGCATAAAGTAGAAATAATAATTGCCCCGTCGATTCAAACAGAAGGTAAATTATTCCAGAGTGTTCAGAGAGTAGGAATGGGGAAATAACTGAAAAATCAAAAATTAAAAGTCAAATATCAAAAATAAAAAGCAACTATTAGCGCTTATTCTTTAAAAGTTTTTCTTTCAGTTTCTTTTCCACAATAGAAGGAACAAAATCGCCTAAATCAGCCCCTAAAGATGCCATTTCTTTTATTATCTTGGAACTAAGATAAGAATAATTTTCGGACGGCATCATAAGTATCGTTTCTATATCGGAAGCCAGTTTTCTATTGGATAAAACCATCTGAAATTCATACTCGAAATCCGATATGGCCCTTATACCGCGCAGTACGATATTACATCTTTTACTTCGTACATAATCTATCAAAAGCCCTTCAAATGAATCGATTTCTATATTATCAATACCCTTTGTTGCTTCTTTAAGCATGGATATTCTTTCGCTGAAAGAAAACAGAGGATTTTTGTGCGGATTTGATGCCACTGCGACAATAAGGCCGTCAAATATGTCAATCGCCCTTTTTATCAGGTCCAGATGCCCCAAAGTTATTGGGTCAAAAGTGCCTGGATAAATAATCTTTTTAATCATATTATAAGTCCCCGCCGGAGATTTTATCATAAATAAATTATTTTGTTGTCAACC
>JAQURI010000052.1 GCA_028715665.1 Candidatus Ratteibacteria bacterium | reverse complement strand
AGCGGTATGGTATCAAAATGACGGCGCGGTAAATAGTATTTATTACAATCATGCTTCTTTTGCCGGTCCTTCGTTTTCTATTCCTGTAGGCAGAGAACTTGCCCGTATTTCGGGTTTCTCCAACCCTCTATCATTATCCGTAGATTCAAATTTGGGTAATTGCTGGGTTGCGGACAGCGGCGATACCGTCGTTTGGATACACGGCAATATCGGAAGCATAGCCCCGTCTACTGCCGGATATGATATGGACGAAGATTCCGGTTATCACAAGATCCTAACTGGTTTTGATAATGCTGTTTCCGTTTCCGCCGACCCGCTTTATGGTAATTGCTGGGTTGCGTGCGAAGGCGCAGACGGCGCTGATTCCTATGTGGTGAGATTGGATAAAGACGTCCCGGATGATTATGTTCTAAACGGAAATTCTCACACAAAGATATACGGTTTCGATTCACCCAATGTTGTGTCCGCCGAGCCGACAACAGGCGATTGCTACGTGTCGGATTTAGGGAATAAACAGGTTGCACGTCTTAGTTTTGAAGGGCATAAATACACGGGATATAAAGTCGATGTTGTCCCTATCGCTCCTGCTACAAGTTACAGCGTAGGCGATACTATCATATACTTGGAATTGGAAGATTTGGAATCAGTGACCAATGACACTGTTTTATATAGACCTCTTAAAATAAGTTTCGGAAGTTTCACTACCGACATACAACCCGTTTATGAAATAAGGAGTGTTGATTATACTGCGGCTGATGAAGCTGTAATTGAGATTGCGTCTCCTGGACTTGAACAATCTATATCGGGCGGGGCTACGCTCAATAAGGAGCTTGCAAGGGTAGGCGGTTTTGAGTCTCCTTCTTCGCTGTCTGCTTTTAAAGGCGAGGATTTGGAAGCGGGACTTCATCCTTGGCGTCTGCAGGTAAGAGGATTATATGTTATTGATGAGAAGAAAATTCCGGAAGAAAGCGATGAAGGGTGGAAGGCTTTTCCTGTAAAGAATCCCGTGCATGACGCTACGCCGCAGTTCAGATGGAGATATCTTGATTTAGACGGCGAATATTCGCGGTTGAAATCTTACAGGATACAGATTTATTCGCGTAATGACGAAGATGAATTTGTAAAAGTGTGGGATTCTACGGAATTGAAAGTCCGCACGGGACTTGAAATTTATCCCGGCGCTCGTATACGCACCGATTGGGATATTATAGAAGATGCGGGAAAGGAAAACGATTCAACGAGTATTTTCAGCGCCGAATATAATGAATTTTTCCCCGATGATGACGATTGTCCCGACATTTCGCAAATTGAGGATGCCAACGCCGACACGGGCGACAAAAAATACTTTGTCCAGTTGACCGTAACAAATGAAAACGACGTAAGCGATACCTATCCGCAAGATATTGACGATGCTGCCGATAGCGACAGCCCCATAACTTTTATTCTTGATAAGACGCCCCCGGGTTCATACAGGGTTTGCGGTACGCAGGTGCTTGTCCCGGCGGCTTATGATAATGCCGACAATGATAAGTACAATATAAAAAATGTTAAAGGGAATTTCGGCGACCTCGGGGTGGAATATTACCAAACCTACAACTATTATTGGGACGAGGTCTGGGTCCAGTGGGACGGCGGCGAGACGGAGATTGTAGGGGAGGATTCCGCTTTTTGGATTGGCGAGAAAGAAGTAACTATTAGAGTAAAAGTAAAAGACAAAAACAATGAAAATATCGACCCGATAACATCGTCGGACCACCCGGGTCATGATAGTAACAGTGAATTTGAAGAAAGCGATACCGACTGTTCCGGAGTAGCATTGGATGCTAAATACAGATACCGCACTACATTAATGGCGCCTGACGAATGGAGTGACTGGAAAGATTGCGATGAAATCCGGCTGTTCGATACGGATGAAGCAGATAGTGTGGGAGAGAAGTTGACGGGAGGCGACGAAAACAGGAATACTTTTGTATGGCTATACGCGAAAAATGTGAGGTTTGCCGACGGCGATACGAACCTCATCCAATTCAGAGTAAGAAATGAAAGCGATTATGGCGATTTGGAAGTTTTTACGGAATTGGATTCAGGCGATACTGTCTGGATTGCGCCGAGTATGGGCTTTTCTCATGCGGACACGGATATGGGTCTCCTTGATAATGATTATTGGGTCAGGTTCCAAACGCCGAGCGCCTATTATGGTTATCCGATTCGGATTGATACACAGATACCCGAAGTTATTCTTGTTGAGTATCCTTCCAACCCGTTTCCGCACCGTTTTGCTTCGTTCAGCTGGATTGCGGTTGATAGTACGCCGTGCAGATACAAGTATAAATTGGAATATTGGAACGGGTATAGTTGGGAAATGAATAATGAGGTGGGCATAGGAAATCCGATTGATGGCGAAGACCATACGGATTTTTATTCACCCGACCATGATGATGAGGTTTGGAATGATAACGTAACGTCCGTCTCTTATGACGGTTTGCAAGTAGGCAGATGGTATCGGTTCTGGGTGAAGGGAAAAGACAGGGACGGAGCCGAATGCGGCGGTGCCGGGCAGCTTCCTTGCAGCCGCAGGGTCTCGGACGATGTTGTCTGGGTCTGGTATGTCTCTCCCGAAGCCCCCAATACTATTATTACTTATGGCCCGTCGGGACAAACAGAAGTTGCAAATATCGAATTTAGATGGATAGGCGTAGGAGGGAAACCGCCTTATACTACTTATGAATATAGAATAGAGGGATATCCGTGGCGACCTGACGTCAATGACGGTAATAATGACGGAAGTATTTCCGGCTCACAGATAGAATCTGACTTGACACCATTTTTATTTGAGACAGGAAAAACTTATGTATTTGAAGCGCGTGTAACCGATAGTGACGCTAATACCGACCTGACTCCAGCAAGAAAGATATTTACTGTAATTGACCCTGACAGGCCGCCTTATTCTCAGGTTCCGCCTAAAAACCTGTACAAATATTTCAGGGATATAGGAGAGTGATAAAAAGTAAAAATTCAAAAGTAAAAAGGCAAAATCACAAATTAAAAACTATTATGATTTTTGCTCTTTTTACTTCTTGACCCAATTTGTTAATATTGTTATACTGCATTTCCTTCTAATAAAAAGATAAGAAAAATGGCTAAAGGGAAAATTAAATCGGCAATAGGCATAGAGTTGACGGGCGACCAGGTTAATTTGGTGCAGTTGTCTAAAACTGTGGAAGGTATTGTTCTGGTGGCGGCGCGGTCAATAAAACTGCCCGTAGACAAGAGGGAAGACGATAAAAAAATATTGGTCGATAGTATAACCAGGATTTTTGAAGGGTTGGATTATACAAAAGATAAAATCTCTTTAGGGGTAGGCGGGCACATGAGCTTTGTCAGGAAAGTGAAACTGCCTCCCGTATCTCATTCAAAGTTGAAACAAGTAATATCTTTTGAAGTGCAACAGCAGGTTCCCTTTTCGTTGAACGAAGTAATATGGGATTATCAGACGATTTCTCCTATCACCAAGATTCCAGGCCCCATAGTTGTGCTGATAGCCGCGATAAAACAAAGTTTCGTTGAAGATTTGCTGAAAATCTTAAAAGACTCCGTAAATAAAACCCCTGATGTTGTTGATACTTCGGCGCTTGCTTTGCACAATTGTCTTGTTTTTAATGGTTTGTTGCCCAAAGAAAAAGTGGGCATATTGATAAATTTAGGATTTACTTATACCGATGTGTCCATTGAAAACAATGGGGAGATAGTGTTTACTCGGGCGGTTCCCATAGGCAGGAAAAATATATTAAAGAAGATAGCCGAATCAAAAGGGGTGGAAATTGGTAAGGCAAAGGAGATTCTTGATGGACAGGCGGCAGGCGAAGATGTTTCAGCCATGATTTTATCTGTTTTGGAGGATTTAATAGCCGAGATTAAGAGAACCACCAATTACTATTTGTCGCAGGTAGAAAAAGTGACCCATTTCCAATATATATATATATCTGGAGAGTTCCCTTCAGATCCTAATTTGTCCGAAATTCTTAAGAATTCCTTTAGAGTAGAAGTGGAAAAAATCAATCCTTTTAATAAAATTGTTCATAATCCCGACAATTTGACGAGTGGTGCGAGTAATTTCTGCGTGAGCGCAGGATTGGCTCTGCGGGTATTGGAACATGCCCCGGTTGAAATAAATCTGTTGCCTCCTAAGATTTTGAACAAGAAAAAATTGGCAAGCAAGAAATTTTTCTTTATTGGTTCTATTGCCGTGCTGTTTTTGATAGGATGGCTTATGCTGGTTTTGGGCGAGCGAAGTTATAGTTTAGTCAGCGGAAAAAATAAAATTGTAGAACCGCTTTTAAACAGTTATACCCCTTATGTATCTACGATTGAAGAATTGAAAAGAAATAAAGCAGAAATTACAAGCCGACTTGAAAATATTGAAGGGATTCTAAAACAAAAATCGCAATTGTCGGAAATCCTCCTTGAAATTTCCAAGCTTACCCCGACAAATATATACATTGTAAGAGTATCCAGCGGCGAAATAGGAGGGATTAGCTCAGCGGATACCAGGTCATCGGGTTGGGATGCGCCCGTCGGGTATAGAAACGTACCTTCTCTGGAGCCGGGCTGGGATGCGCCCCCCGGGTGGGATGCACCCAGAGGTGCCCAAGTGCCGCCGGTAACTCCGCCGCCGGAACAAGGGGGAATGGTGGAGGAAGTCGCAACAGTATCTCAGATACAAAGAATATCTCTGGATGGTGTTACCGATTCTTTTCCAACTATCGATGAATATATTAATCAGATTGAAACTTCCCCTTTATTTAAGAGCGTAGAATTGGTTTCAGCGATATCTACTTCGCAAACAGGAGACGCAAGTCGTGTAATTCCGCCAAGGACCGGGGGCAGGGGCAGGATATCTAGTGCATGGGATGCACCTACTACAAGCATGCTTTCAACGGGAGGACAGGTGCAATTTATGCTCACAATAGAGCTTCAAAATAAATAATTATGTTAAAAGAAAGTTTGCCATATATAATAGCAGTAGTCGTTTTGGTGTTGGTATTTTCGTTATTGGGTTATCCTTTGGTAAAAAACATCGATAAACAGAATAGTCTGCTTGCGGAGAATGTGGGCAAACTTAAAAAGATTTATTCCTCTCCGGATTTACCTTCGAATGAGTTAATTGATGCTATGAAAAGAAATAATGCTGAACTGGAAGAAAAATATGAAAGTTTGAAAGCGAAATTACCCGTTTTGAAAGAATTATCGGTTCCCGAGGGCGTTAATCGGTCCCTTTTCTATCTTGAAGAGTTAAAAAATATCAGGGGAAACATCCTGATGAAAGCTTCCGGAAAAAGAATCCAAGTTCTATCCGAAAATTTAGGATTACCGTCGAGTTTGCCGTCTGAGAGCGAAGCGCCCCAGCTGTTAAGGAATCTGTATCTTACCGAAACGGTTATCGATTTATTGCTTGATGCCGATGTAGCTTCTATTGATAATATAACGTTAGGGGCGGCGAGAAATACTAATATGTATGAAGATGTCCCTTTGATGTTGCAATTAAGGTGTAATACATCTGCTTTGTCCAAACTCCTGTTCGAACTGGAAAATTCCGATAAGGTCTTTTTAGTAGTAAAAAATTTTTCCTTAACGCCGACAATAACGCCGACAATGGTGGGTTCAGATGCAGCGGCAATGTCTAATATCGCTGCCGGGCGGGGCTCTCCGTCTGGTCCGACGGTAAATCTTGGCGAGAAAATAATACAGATAGATTTAGAACTCTCTATCATTATATGGAAGTAGGCAGTAAAAGGACGGAAGAATTAAACCAAGTAAGCGCGTTTTTTAAACGCATGTTTTCAGTATTCTCTTCGGTTTTATTTTTATAGTAATGTATGATATATTTTATCTTCATTAAAAAACCCGATTAAATTCGATGGTTAATAATATCTTACTTTGGTGTAAAGAGAATTGCGAAAAATTGATTTTCGGCGTACTCGCAATTTTATTGGTTATCACTATCGTAGGTTTATTGTTGGGAAAAGATGTAAAGAAAGAGTTGGAAAATTTTACACAAGAAATGCAACCGCCTAAAAAACCGGTTGTACAGCCAATTGACTCAATATACACCATAAATCTGGACCCTTATTTAAAAGAGAAACCAATAGAATATTATCAGCCGATAGCCGATAGAAATGTCTTTTTCCCTTATGAAAAAAAAACCATTACAGTCATTCCTGACATGAATTTAGAGTGCACGGGAGTTATTTCCAATCCAGACGGTACTTTCTCCGCTGTTTTAAGGAATACTATGACAAACATCACATACAATGTGATGGAAGGACAACAGATAGAAAAGTTCCTGGTAGTTTCCATTAGTAGGGATGTTGTTGTTTTAAGCGGCGAGGGAAGAACATACAGATTAAACCCTCCACCTGTAATGATGCCTTTTAAATTGACTGGTATTATGCCCACTGATACCGGCCTTGAGGCTATGCTATACAATGAAACCGCGAAGAAAACTTATTTTTTAAAGGTAGGTGACAAAGTAGAAGATTGGGACGTCTTGAATATTTCCGAGAATGCAGTTATAATCTCCAAATCGGGCTTTGGTAAATATGAATTAAAAAGTGGGGGCGAGTCTAACCGCATACAATAATTAAAAAATGAAGACTGTAAATACTATAAATATTATTTTTTCCCTTTTGTCTTTTTTTATTTTTTTAAGTGTTTTGCCCGTTTATTGCGATGTTTCAGATAAAGATTTAGGCATTAGTTCCGAAGAAAAAACATCGATACGCAATTTCGAAAAACACACCAGAGAATCCATTCGATATGCGAATTCGCTAATAAGGGGAAAAAATTCAGAGAAGGCAAAAAAAGAATTAGAGAATACATTGGTGGCGCTAAAAGAAAAAATTTCTGCTTATGAAAATAATGCTCGGATTCTTGTTTCAAAAGGCAAAGAAAAAAGCGCTAAAATTTATTCCCTGTCAGCATCTAATTTGAATAAAATAGAAATCCAAATTTCTCAATCTCTAAAGCGGCTTGAAACGCTTCAAAAAGAAGAGAAACTCAGAACGCTCCGCAAAGAAGCAATCCAATATACGACGAAAGGCTTCGAATATTTAAAAACAAATGATTTGGACAAAGCGGAAACAAATTTTAAGAAAGCAATTAGTATCTCTCCCGACAACCAAAGAGCAAAAGATGGTCTTGTAAGGGTAGAAAAAGCGCGTAGCCGTTCCCAGGACCAATATGTGTCTGAACTTTTGAAACAGGCGTACAGCAATATCCGGGCAAACAATCTTGATAAAGCGGAGAAACAGTTGACCGAAGCATTGAAGCTCGACCCCGGCAACCGCAGGGCGCAAAGTTACTTGAAAGACATAGAAAAAGCGCGTAGCCGTTCCCGGGACCAATATGTATCGGAACTCTTGAAACAGGCGCGCAGTAATATCCAAGCAAGAAACTTTGATAAAGCAGAAAAAGAATTGAATGAGGTGTTAGTGCTCGCTCCCCAAAATCGCCAAGCTCTTAATTATCTGAAAAATATAGAAAAACAAAAACTTGCCAAATCTAGAAGCGAATTGAAACAGAGAGAAGAGGCCCAGTTAAAGGAACAACAAAAAGAACAGCAACTCAAAGAAAATAAATTCGTGGAATTAATAAAACTGGGTAAAAAAAATCTCCGTGAAAATAATTTCGAAGAAGCAACGAGGAATTTTTCCGAAGCTTTAAAAATCAAACCCAAAAACGAACTTGCAATAAAATATTTGAACCAGACAGAGAAAGCAAAAAAAGACTATGAAAAAAACAAAGATATAAACAAAGTTATTACGGAAAGTAAAAAATATATGGAACAGGAACAATTAAAACAAGATATTAACCGGTTGATAAAAGAAATTGAAGTTAAGATGGGGGAAGAATAATAAGCTTTTCAGAAAAAAGGGAGAGTTGACTAATGAATATTTCAAGAAATAAAAAGTTTACAACGGTTTTTCTTTCGTTTTTAATATTTTCGTCTTTGGTTTGGTTCAATATTTGCGCACAGGAACAACAATCTGAAACGGAAAATTTACGGCAGGTAAAAATTCTTTTGAACGAGGGATTTGAATATTTAAAAGTCGATGCATTTGCGCAGGCCAAAATTAAATTTGAAGAAGCTCTTAAAATAGCTCCAAAGGAGATGGCGGAAGAAATTAAAGGGTTAATTGTTCGAGTTGATGGTATGAGCGCAAAAAGAGAAGTCTTGACTAAAGACGTACTGACAAACAGCGAAGAAGAAGCCAAAAAGCTTTCGGAGTTACAGCAAAATATTATTCAGTTCGAAAAAGAACAAAAAAAGCAAGCGTATCTGTCCCAAGGTAAACTTTATTTTGATAAAGGCGAATATGAACAGGCGCTTCTTGAATTCAATAAAATTCTTGTCATTGATCCTCAAGATAAAGATGCTATTGCAAATATAGAAAAAACCGATTCTGCAATAGAAAAAGACAAGCAGATGCAAGTAAAGCGTATACAGGAATACAGGGAAAATGCCAAGGCTTATTATAGAGATGGAAAGTATGATTCGGCTATTGGCGAACTTGAGAAGATACTTGTTAGGGAGCCGCAAGATGCCGAAGCGTTGAAATTCATGGAAGAATTAAAATTCTCTAAAGCGGAAGCAGACGAATATAAGAGATTGGAGGGTATGGTTGAGCAGGGGAAAGAATATTTGAAAGACAGGGAGTATGACAAAGCGGTTCAAATTTGGCAGCAGGTTCTAACCGAGAAAAAAGATTTCCCCGGAGTTGAAGTGCTGATCGCGCAAGCAAAGTTTAATAAAGCAAAAGTTGGCGAAAATGTTGCTGAAAAGAAATTTATAAGCGATAGGGAGCAGAAGAGGTTGGAAATCGATAAGGCTTATGTTCCTATTATCGGCGCGGCGGAAGAGGAGACAAAAGAGAAAGCAGAAATGGATGGGGAACTTTTAGCGATAGAAGAAATCAAAAAAGCGCTTAAGGAAAAAAAGGTTACGCTTGAGTTTACCGATGCGGATTTAAGGTCGGTAATCCTGTTTCTTTCCAGGCAGAGCGGCGTCAATATGATAATTGATGAAGCTATATTTACTGCGGGAGCAGTTGTTGCCGGAGCAATGGGGGCAGAAACTGCTGCCCCGGGTATGGCAGCTCAACCTCCCGGTTGGGATGCACCGCCCGGATATAGACCCGGAGAAGCAGGAGGAGTTCCTACGACTGGTATGCCTTTGGCTCCGACTGCTACTGGAGCCGTAACTCCTACCGCAGCTTATAATGTTACAGCTTCACTGCGCAACATATCGCTTATGGATGCATTGTCTTTGATACTCCGTCCGAAAGGATTGGACTATGAAATATATCCAAATGTTGTTTTTATATCTACACGGGCAAGAATCGATTATATCCCCGTAGAGACATTGGAGACGAAAATTTT